>JALZJL010000092.1 GCA_030859785.1 Acidobacteriota bacterium | reverse complement strand
CAACAGCCAGATTTCGGATTTCGCCCCGAATAACAGCAACGTTCAAGTAAACGCGGTGCCGGAGCCGACCACCCTGCTGCTACTCGGCACAGGTCTCGCCGGAGTAGTCGCCAGAGTTCGGAGACGGCGCGGGAGTCGTCGCCGCGAAGCGGCATAAGCTCAAGCGAATGTGCCGGCAAAAAGCAAACCTCAGGCTTCAGAGCCTGACACGGGTTTTCTGTTTGCGCCGTGAACTATCAGCAGATCGCGCGCAACATCTTCGAGGATGTTGCACAGACGCGAAAACAGCAATCTGACCGAAATGACTTCTAAAGGAGCATCCCATGATTTTAGCGGCGGTATTGTTTGCAATTGCCGCTCTCGGCGGAGTCGCCATGGCTGTCATGCGCTTGAGTGGTAGGGAATTACCGCCGATGGGACTCGCCATTGTTCATGGCCTCGTCGCGGCGGCTGGCCTCATCGCGCTCATCATTGTGGTCGTGGGCGGTACCCCATCAACGCAGGCGACGATTGCTCTGATAGGATTCGTCGTCGCGGCGCTCGGCGGATTCTACTTATTTTCATTTCACCTGCGGCGTCAGGCTTTACCCATACCCGTAGTGATTATTCACGGGTTGGTTGCAGTCATTTCGTTCGTAGTCTTGCTCGTCGGCATCTTTGCCCTGCGCGGATAACGGGAAGCCATGAGCAAAGGACTGCGCGTGCTCGGCCATCCGTTGCACGCCATATTAAGCGACTTCCCACTGGCGCTGCTCGGCACCTCGCTCTTTTGGGATGCTGTAGCTCTTTGGCGCGGTGAATCGGTGTGGTGGGTGATTTCGTTCTGGAACATCGCGTTGGGTCTCGCCGCGGCGCTCGTCGCTGCTGGGGTGGGCATGTACGACTATGCGGCTATCGAGCAAGGTCATCCGGCGCAGAGCACAGGGTTGCGCCACATGCTGTTTATGTTTGGGATGCTGGGCGTGTATGGAACCAGCCTCGTCGTGCGTGGCGGCTCGTCGCCTCCATCCGGCAGGAGACTTCTCGCCGTCTTGACTCTGGAAGGCGTCGGTCTCTTTTTGCTCTCCGCAGGAGGCTGGTACGGAGGCCATCTCGTCTTTCATCATGGCATCGGGCGGGATGCCATTGCAAAGGATGGCGGAACATATAGTGTCGAGCAGGTCATGCCGCGGGACATTGAACGCCAAGAGCGGCGATAAGAAAGGCGTGACGCGGAGCGACTTACCTAACAATAAAGCGCTGCTTGGGTGGCTCTGGAATTTGACAAATACATGAACGGGTGGCTACTATGCCGCTTCAAAATGCTTTGATGAGAGTTCGGTGTCCGTGACAAGATGAACCGCCACACCCACAGCAGCTACCATTGTTACTACTATTACGACTCGCTCTCCGCGCGGAGGGGTGAGGCGGCGATGGGCTGTCCGGGTGTGATGACGATCTAGCACCACCGAAGACAAGTTCCTATTAACCGGCCACTTTCCTTCCGATACGGGGAGGACGAGTGGCCGGTTTTTTTTGTGTCCACAATTTTCCAGCGAAGCTTCACAGGAGTTCTCACGAGATGACAAAGCAAGCGCAGCAGGCTTTATTACTCGACCATGTTGATATGCGAATGGTCGTCATAGATAGCCGCGAGACGGCGGCGGATAGGAAAGCAGTTGTTCAACTAGACCCGGATCATCCGGGCTTCCGCGATGAGGGGTACCGTGCGCGCCGCAATCAGATCGCTCGAATTGCGATGGAGTATCAACCGGGCATGCCCGTTCCCGACGCCCCCTACACGCCGCAGGAGCATCAGGTCTGGCGCGCCATCCGCGAAGCGCTCGAACCCGCACATCAGAAGCATGCCTGCGCCGAATACCTTGAATGCATCAGGCGTCTGGATTTGCCGTGGGAGCGTATCCCGCAAATGCGCGAGGTGACGGCAAGGGTTCAAGCCATCAGCGGCTTTCGCTTAGAGCCCGTGGCCGGACTGGTCGAGCCGCGCGTCTTTCTGGAGTCTTTAGCCGACGGCGTCTTTCTCTCGACGCAGTATATTCGCCACCATTGCACGCCCTTCTACACGCCGGAGCCAGATGTGGTTCATGAGGTGGTTGGACATGCCGTGATTTTAGCTAGTGAGCGTATGGCCGAACTCAATAGGCTGGTGGGCCAAGCCGTCAAACGCACAAGTTCGGCTGAAGCGCTGGAGCGTCTGGCGCGCGTCTACTGGTTTACGATTGAATTCGGGGTCTTACGTGAAGATGGCCGGCTCAAAGCTTACGGCACAGGGCTACTCTCGTCGGCGGGAGAACTTGAGGCCATGCATGGGGCGGAACTTCGCCCCCTTGATCTGGAAGCAGCAGCTCGTCAGGAGTATGATCCGACTAAGTTTCAGCCGGTTCTGTTCTGCGCAGATTCATTCGAGACAATGTTTGAGACGCTCAAGGATTATCTCCTTCGTTGGAAATAACACGAAGGAGATGATGATTATGCAAGGCCCCGCTTCAAGCGCTGATTCGTTCGATAGGCATGTTAGGCGAAGCGGTGCCCTAACCCATTGATGTCAGTATATGAGCCGTTCACGAGCGAATTTTCCCTACTGCGGACGAAGTTCTCTTTGCCCGTAAAACTTTCCAGGATGTCCATTCTGATCCGCTCATACAAGGCAGGTTCTTGCAAAGCCATTTGCGGGCTACCCCGAAGAACCGGCATCTCTTTGAAACGACGCGCTACACCTCTTTCACGACGCGGCGCGTCCAGCAGGTCGTCAAGCAGTATCGTGGCGGAAGTGACAGTCGAAAGACGCTTTCAGGATTAGCACGGATGAGCGAATGACCACGCCCCCGAACGCTCATTTTTCGATCAAAATTTTCCGCGCGAGTTGATGGTCAAGCGCGTGCGACTGTTTGCCGAGCTGCACGGTTACAGGTCCGTCGAACGGTTCACGGGCGACGACTTGCACGCGCGCTCCCGGCACCAGACCTAATCCGGCGAGATAGCGCAAGCGTTCGGTATGCTGGTCGCAGACGCGCCCGACGCGCCCCCGCGTTTTCAGCGGAAGGTCGGCGAGTGTGTGCGTCGGGTCGGCGGGCAACGCGCCGTCGAGCGTCGGAATCGGGTCGCCATGCGGATCGCGCACAGGGTTGCCTAAGTGAGCGGCGATGCGTGCTTCGAGTTTCTCCGAAATGACATGCTCCAACACTTCGGCTTCCTCATGCACTTCGTCCCACGTAAAACCTAGAGCTTCGACGAGATATAGTTCAATTAAACGATGGTGGCGAATCACTTCGAGCGCGATGCGCTCACCGTTCGGAGTCAGATGCACGCCGTAATACGGCTCATGCTCCACCAAACCCATCTCCGCCAACGCCTTGACCATCGCCGTCACCGACGACGGCTTAACATTCATGCGTTCGGCGAGCAACACGGTTTTTACTGACTCACCCGCCCGTCTCATCAAATAGATGTTCTTCAGGTAATCTTCCACTACCGGCGTCACCGGCTGCGCCAAACTTTCTGCCGTCGTCATCTCGATTCTCACTTCATCCGCTCTTTTGCTTGTCGTCCGCTTCCTCGCGGCAGTATAGCCGATGCTTGACACGCTCACAAATGATGTGTATAAGGAGCAAAACCAAGATTTAGACTAACCTAAATTTCTAGTTCGACTGTACTAATAAACGTCAACTGAAATCAACGAAGGAGCAGTTATGACGATTTTAGAAAACACCCACGAGACTGACTCGCCGAAAATCCGAAGGAGGCTTACTCCAAGATGTTTTGTAACCATTTTCGGGTGTTTCGTAATGTTCTGGATCGTCAGTTTCTTCGCGCCTATTCAAAAGGTGGAAGCCATACCTGCCTTCGCCCGTAAGTATGATACGGGTTGCACTACCTGCCATGTGCTTCCGCCCAAGCTCAACGTGTTCGGTGAGGCGTTCGTAGCGCGCGGCTACCGAATGCCTGAAGGGTGGAGAGAACGGAACCCAGACTCGACAGGCTCTACCACAGACACAAAATTCGCGGAGGAAGGGGTGGCGCTGTCTGACCGGATTCCTCGACAGAGCAGTGAGTCAAAGATGGCCAAACTGGGGGTAGCCATCGCTCATTCGACTTCGGTTTGGTCATCGGGACGTTACGAAAACAGTGCTTCGAGGTTCAGCAAAGGATATGTCAATCGCGTCGAAATTATCAGTGCAGCGCACATCGGCGACTCGCCCTTCTCCTACTTCTTGGAGTGGCGACCTGTGAGTCTGGAGACGCGCGGAGACGGTTCGTTGCGCGACCGCAGCGGGCGTTTCGAGGACGCACTCATCAACGTGGATATAGATGATCGTAACTCTCTTACTTTCGGGCAGTATCGTTCGCTCAGACAGGTTGATGTTTCCAGACGGCTGACGATCACCGAGCCGGCGATCTTCAGCACCTCAATTGCGGCGACCGAGCGGTCTGCCAACAGTCGGCTTCAATCGCTGCGAGCGTTCGCGCCGAGCGGACGTTCGCCGGGGCTGACCTACCAGTTCAAACCCATCTTGGGCAAGCGACCGAGCGACGGCTTGTTCCTCCTTGCGACCGTGCCGTTCGCTGGCGAATTCTCGCTTCCTTTAACGTCCGAGGCGCGTAGGGAAGCAAGCTTTCAGATGGAAGGACGACCGAAGGGCGTCTTCTTGGAGAGTTTCTACCGCAAGCGTCTCAACTCGGTAGGCGCGCACGCTTTCTTCGGCAATGACCGACAGCTCGTTCAGGGAGTAGGCACACTCAACTACAAAGACTTCTACGCGACCGGCGGCATTGGAGTCGATCAGCGCATCCGCACAAAGCGCGGGCGATACAGCCTTGAGGGAGAGTATTTGACCACACGCTCCGAGCGGTTCCGGTCGCTGCTCGGGCTGCGGGTCGAACAGATCACTAATGCGAACCGCCGACCAGCCTTGATACCTTACTTCGTCGTAAGCGGCCCGAATACTAAGAGCACCTTCTCCTTCGCCGTGCAGTATCGGGCACAGAGGGCTAACGATGCGTTCCTCGGCGAGTTCAGCTTCATGTTCTAGGAGGCACAGTATGAAAACCTTAAAAGTGACGATAGTGGCGATTTTCGTCGTGTCCCTCGCGCTCACCACGACGTTTACGAACATCGCCGAGAGTCAGGACGGCGCGACGAAAGCGACCGCCGGCTCTGACGACCAAACGGGTCAAGATAGATTCCGACCTCAAGGAGTGATCGAAGACGAAGAGCCAGCCGGCTCTAACGACCGCCTGAGTAGGAGCGACGAGGACGACAGAAATCGCCGCCCCACTGAAGCGCCCACCGGCTTTGACAACCGCACCAACGGCTTCGATCAGCAGGGACCGCCTTTTGAAACCATCAACGAGGAAACGGTCGTCGCGCTCCGCTCCTTCAACGACAACCGGTTCATCTTCGAGGAGGTCGAACTCATCGCAGATGGACTCGGGCCTACTTATAACGCTCAGAGTTGTCGGGAGTGCCACCAGAACGTCGTGACGGGCGGCGCGAGCCAAGTGGCCGAACAACGCACCGGGCGTTTAGAAGGAGGCGTGTTCTTTGAATCCTTCGGCGGCTCACTGATCCAATCGCGGGCGACTCACCCGGACATCGTAGAGCGAGTAGCCTTCGAGGACGACATCACGACTTTCCGCATTGCGACGAACCTGCTGGGCAACGGCTTTGTCGAAGCCATCGCCAACAGCACGCTCCTCGCCATACGGGACAGGCAGCCTGCGGAACTGCGCGGCACTGCCCTCGAAGTTCCCGTCCTCGAAGCCAACAACAACTCGCGCATCGGGCGCTTCGGGTGGAAGAGTCAACACGCCAGCCTCGAATCGTTCTCGGCGGACGCCTACCTCAACGAGATGGGCATCACCAGTCCTTTGTTCCCGAACGAGAACACGTCCAGTGGCCGCGATGTGCGCCGGTTTGATCCGGTTCCTGACCCGGAAGACGACGGCGTGGATATTGTGGCGTTCGCCAACTTCATACGATCCACCAAAGCCCCGTCGCGTGGGCCGATTACTCGTGAAGTGCGCGCCGGCGAACAATTGTTCAGACAGGTCGGGTGCGCTGTGTGCCACGTCCCCTCCATCACCACGGCGAGTCCGGGAACGAGGATTAACGGCGGCGCGTTTACCGTTCCCCGATCTCTGGGTAACAAGATCATCCATCCTTACAGCGATTTCTTGTTGCATGACATCGGGACGGGCGACGGCATTCCCTTTCTCCCCACGCCTGAATTTGCCTTCACCGCAAATCTGATCCGCACGGCTCCGTTGTGGGGGCTCAGGACTCGCAATCGCCTGATGCACGACGGGCTGTCGTTCACCAAACAGGAAGCCATCCGGCGTCATGCCGGGCAGGCCGCGAGCGTGACGAGCAGATACAACGCGCTATCTGACGCGGAGAAAAACCAGATTTTGGCTTTCCTCGATTCGCTCTGATGTGTGGGGAGGGTCATCACATCGATCCTCCCCGTTTTTCATGCTCTAACACGTCCATAACCGGTTACGACTTCATCCGCCGCGAGCCGCTGCGCGTCGGCGTGTAGTTCGATGCTTTGAACCTGACTAACTGCATCGGGCTTTACAACTACTTGTCAGTCTTCGGCGGCACGAATTACATCCCGTCGCGCTCGTTCAACGTGAGACTTAAAATTGACTTTTAAGCATTGGAGGCACGTTACATGTCACATGAAGCGTACAAAGAATTGGTCACACTGGCAGCGCTCGACGCGACGGATGAACAAGACGATCAGCGTTTGTGTCACCACGCAGCCACTTGTCCGAAGTGTCACCGTCAAAGCATAGACTTACACGAGATGACCGCCTCGACCGCGCCCGCCGGCGAATCGGAAGAAGCGCGCCGCCGCCGCGTTCTCGACAAGTTCAGTCGGGTGTTGGACGCGCAACTCGACGAATGCGACAAGTGGGAATCAAGCGGCGATCTCCATGTCATCCAGTCACAACTCGTCAACTGATAGGAGGTGAAAGCAATGAAGACGGATTCTTTGCAAGACTTATTCAGAGAGGAACTGAGCGATCTGTACAGCGCCGGAAGCCAAATCTTGAAAGTGCTGCCGAAGATGGCGGAAGCGTCTATTGCGCCTGAATTACGGCACATCTTTCAAACACAAATCGGAGCAGTCCGCGCGCAAGTCGAGCGCGTCGAAATGGTCTCTAAGACGCTCGGCATCGAAGCGATTAGCAAACGGTGTCGTAGCATGGAAGGTCTCGTCGAAGAGACCGAAGAGATGATTACGGAACGGGCGGCATCCCATGCCCGCGATGCCAGGTTGAGCTTGAAGGCTCTGCGGATGCAGCACTATTTGCGCGCTGCCGGGGACGGCGCGTCGCGCACCTACGCATTGCTCGCACATGAAGCCACGAAGCGGCGCGGGCAGACTTCGGATGAAGAAGATGCGCGCGGCGATCAGTTGACTGAACTGGCAAACTACAACACCGACCTCGAAGTCGTTCACTGATAAATTTAGTGGCGGCAACGCCACAATGATAAATAAGAGATTTTCATGGACGGCAACCTAACCGAAACAGCGCCGATGAGCGGATGGCGGCGAATTTCGCCAAACGTGAGTCTGCCGGAATCCAATGCGACGATTCCCGTCGCGCAAGGTTTGGGTTTCTGGCGCAAGCTGTTTGCCTTTTCCGGTCCCGGCTATCTCGTCGCCGTCGGCTATATGGATCCCGGAAATTGGGCGACGGATTTGGTGGGCGGCTCGCGGTTTAATTACACACTACTCTCCGTCATTATGATTTTCAATCTGATGGCGATTCTGTTGCAAGCCCTCGCGCTGCGACTTGGAATTGTGACGGGACGCGATTTGGCACAAGCCTGCCGCGACCATTATTCGCCGCCCGTTTCGTTCGGGCTATGGATTTTGTGCGAAGTCGCCATTATCGCTTGCGATTTAGCGGAAGTCATCGGTTCGGCGATTGCGCTCAATTTATTGTTTGGGATTCCGCTTATCTGGGGCGTATTACTGACGGCGTTTGACGTGATGATTTTGCTCTTGCTGCAAAATCGCGGTTTTCGCTGGCTCGAAGCCGTCGTCATTACGCTCGTACTAACAATCGGCATCTGTTTCGCGGCGGAAATCATTTTTTCAAATCCCGATCTGTCCGGCATCTTGAGCGGCTTCGTTCCTGCGCCGCAAATCGTCACCAACCCGGAAATGCTTTATATCGCCATCGGCATTTTGGGCGCGACGGTAATGCCGCATAACTTGTATCTGCATTCCTCAATTGTGCAAACGCGCAATTACGAGCGGACACCGGAAGGCAAGCGCGAAGCGATAAAATTTGGGACAATTGATTCAACCGTGGCGTTGATGTTCGCGCTGTTTATCAACGCGGCGATTTTGATTGTCGCCGCCGCGACTTTTTATCGTTCCGGCAATTACGAAGTGGCGGAAATTGGCGATGCGTACAAGTTGCTCACGCCGCTTCTCGGCGTGACTGGCGCAAGTACACTCTTTGCCCTTGCGCTGCTCGCTTCCGGTCAGAACTCAACTTTAACCGGAACGCTCGCCGGACAAATCGTGATGGAAGGCTTTTTGAATATCCGTTTGCGCCCGTGGTTGCGACGTTTGATTACGCGCCTGATTGCAATTGTGCCAGCCGTTCTGGTGACGTTTTTCTACGGCGCGTCGGGAACGGCGCAACTGCTCGTTCTCAGCCAAGTCGTTTTGAGTATGCAGCTTAGTTTTGCCGTCTTTCCCCTCGTGATGTTCACGAGCGACAAATTAAAAATGGGCGAGTTTGTCAATCCTCGGTGGCGAAAAATTTTAGGCTATTCCGTTGCCGTCGTCATCGCTGTACTCAATATATGGTTGTTGATGCAGACTTTTGGCGGATGGTTAAGTTGAACAAGCGGTGATCAGTTGACTGAACTA
>JALZJL010000091.1 GCA_030859785.1 Acidobacteriota bacterium | reverse complement strand
TGCGTCAGCCCGTCGATTTACGTGCGCTCGTAATTCGTACCATACGCTTCGGTGACGATGCGCATGATCCGACGTTCGTGGTAGCGCGTCCCGAAATACCAGACGAGGTAGACGAGATGCAGCAGCGACCACGCAATCAGCGCCGGGAAGTAATAATCGACGATGGGAAACTCGCGCGCCAACGTTGGCAGTAACTGCCACGCGCGGTACGCGGCGAGGAAAATCGCCGCCGCGCCGAGCACCCAGAAGTGAATCGTGATAAAGCCGATGAATGTTTGATCGGCGCGTAGCGGAACGCCGGCGAACTGTGGCCCGGCCAATGGGAAAAGGTAGTCCGCCTCGATGCGGTGCGCGATCATGATGTCATCCTGTAGCAGACGGTTGATGCGTTGCTCGATGCCGGTCGCGTAGACGCGCGCGAAGACGACGTAGCTCAGAAAATAGGCCGACTGAACGCCGACGTAGATGACGAAGAACGGTATCAACAGAGCCGTCGCGCGTAGCGCCTCGGTCATGCTCGCCATCGTCATCAGCACGAGAAAGACGACGGCGAGGACGATCAGTTTGTAGAACAGCTCGGAGTACTTGTAGAGCATCGAGCGCATTCGCTCCAGTTGCGCGTGGAGCACCTGCATACGTGTCTCAACCAAAACACTTTCGGACACCAACGGCTCAGTTGACATATGTTGTGATCCCTTCCTCTCCTTCTCCGTCACGTGTCTTACGGTGTCGTCGGGTAGACCATTGTCAGTGGGTCGGGCAGTGGGATGCGGCGAATCTGGCCGTCTTTGGCGAGTTTCGCGAGTGAGTGTTGCGGTTTGTCGGGGTTGCCTTTGGTGATGTCGTCGACGTTGCCGACGACGAGGACGACGAGCTTGTCGGGTTGCAGGTATTTCTGCGCGACGCGCTGCACATCGTCGGCGGTCACGGCCTTGATGCGGTTGCGATACTCGTCCCAATAGTCGATTTGACGCTTGGTGTATTCGTCCTGTGCGAATGTGCCGGCGACCTGCTGGGCGGTCGCGAAAAAGCGTGGGAAGATTTCGATTGCCGAGTTCTTCGCCGTCTCCAGTTCTTCTGATGTGACCTTCGTCATGCGGACGCGGTTGATCTCTTCCATCACGATGTCAATCGCCTGCGCGGTCGAAGCGCTCTTTGATTGGAACGCGGCGAAGAAATCACCTGGGTAGTAAACGCCGAGGCCGAAGTTGGAGCCGGCGCTGTAGGCTAAGCCTTCGTCTGAGCGGACGCGCGACATGATCCGCGAAGTGAAGCCGCCGCCGCCGAGGATGTCGTCCATGATCGAGAGCGCGTAGCTGTCCGGATTGTCGCGTGTCGTGCCGACATGGCCGAGGCGCACGCGACCCTGATTCGCGTCCGACTTGTTGACCGTGTAGACGCCGGCGACCGGCGCGAACTTCGGCTCCGGCACGGCGGGCACCGCGGTCTTATCAATCGGCCAGTCGCGCATCGCCGCTTCGAACTTCGCCACCATCTCGTCGGTTTTGAAGTCGCCGGAGACAGCGAAGATGAACCCGCCGGGATGAAAATACTTTTTGTGAAACGCACTCATCTCGTCGCGCGTGATCGACTCGATGGAAGCCTTGGTCGATTGCTTCGTCGAGAAGTGGTCGGAGCCGCGCATCAGACGCGCCCACTCACGCCCTTCAATCGAAGCGGTGTTGTCGTTGCGCCGCTCCATCTGCTGAAGTATCTGGCTTTTTGCGAGCGCGAGGCGGTCGGCTTGGAAGCCGGGGCTTTTCAGCATCTCGAAGAAAAGCGCGAGGCCCTGGTCGACATCTTTAGCGAGGCAGTTGAGATTCGCGTTGCCCTGCGTGTCGCCGACGAAGCTGGAGATGGTGGCCGCGAGAAAGTCGGCGGCCTCATCAAAATCTCCGGCCTTCTTCGTCGTGGTGCCGCCAGCCCTGATCTGCCCGCCGGTCAGAAAAGCGAGACCCTCTCGGCCCGCGGATTCGAGATAGCTGCCGGTTCGCACCATCACTGAGACGTTGACGAGCGGCAAATCGTGATCTTCGACGAGGTACGCCACCGCGCCGTTCGACAGCACGCGGCGGTACTTATCGCGCTTCGGCGGAGAGTATTCGAGCGGGCTGTATTTCAAATCCTTCGGGTGAGCCGGAATCCCCGCGCCTGTCTGCGCCGGCGTCGCACCGGACGTGACTGCCGGAGTCGATGTGCTTTGCTTTGTCGATGGCGTCGCTCGCTGCGGTTGTGTCGCGCGCCGCTGCTGTTGCGCAAGGACGAGGCTCGTCGGCGACAGCAGTGCGACGAGGACCAGCGTCAGGAATACGGAAAGTGTCGTGTAGATTCTCTTCGCCATTACTTCGCTCCTTCGAGTTGCTTCAGACGATCCTCAAGCAGCTTCTTGATAACCTTCATCATGTCCTGTTTGTCGGCGGGGGCGGACGCGCCCTGCTGTTCAACCTGCCCCATCATCGCTTTGACCTTCTCGACCGGCATCTGTGCGATCATGCCGCGCATCTGCCCGACCTGCGTCTTCTCCTGATCGTCGAGTCCGGTCATCAGCGGGTCGTCAGCACCGGCGCCTTTCTTCGTGTAGTAGATGGCGACCGTCCGATTCTCCGGCGTGAAGTAGGCGTTGGCGACGCGCTTGACATCTTCCGCAGTGACGGCCTGCACGCGCGCCGGGTCGGTGTTGAGCGTCTCCCATCCGCGGTTCGCGTCGCGCAACAGCAGTTGCACCATCAGCGCGAAGTTCGATTGCAAGCGGCGGAAATCTCCGGCGGCGTTCTGATTCTTGACCTTCTGCAACTCCTGTTCGCCGACCGTCTCCTGCTTCAACCGCTCGATCTCTTTCGTCAGCGCCTGCTCGACCTCTTCCGGCGTTCGCCCCGGTTTCGAGACGCCCGTCAATTCAAACAGTCCTTCGTACTTGCGACCGTCCTGTGACGCGCCCGCGCTGTTGGCGACGCTCTGCTGTTCGATGAGGGATTTGTAGAGCCGGCCCGTGCGACTATTCAGCAGGTCGGCGAGGATGTTCAGCGCGAAGTCATCTTTGTGACCATCAGGGACGGTGTGATAGCGCACCCTGACTTGCGGGTTTGTTTCGGCATAGGCGACCATCCGCTTCTCGGCGAGTTGCTTCATCTCCTGCGTGCGCACCGGCTCCGGCTCGCGCGGCCCGCGCGGTAGGCGACCGAAGTATTGCTTCGCCAGTTCGGTGGCGCGCGCCGGGTCGAAGTCGCCGACCAGGCAGGCCGTCAGATTGTTCGGCGCGTAGTTGACGGCGAAATATTCAAGCGCCTCTTCGCGCGTGATGCCGTCAAGGTCGCTCGGCCACCCGACGACCGGCCAGCCGTATGGCGACGACTGCCAGAACATCGACTCGAACATCTCGTCGAACTTACCCGTCGGCGTGCTCTCGGTGCGCAACCGACGCTCTTCGTAAACCACATCACGCTCGGCGTAGAACTCGCGAAAGACCGGGTTCAGCAACCGGTCAGATTCCATCCAGAACCACAATTCGAGTTTGTTGGCCGGGACGTTGATGAAGTAGACGGTGAAGTCCTGGCTGGTCCCGGCGTTCATCCCGGACGCGCCGGCGGTCGTATAGATGCGGTCGAACTCATCTTTAATCATCAACTCGCGCTCGCGCTTCGTCATCTCGTCGAACTTAGCGAGTAGTTGTTGGTGGCGCGCCGTGCGGTACTGCGCATCTTTCGCGTCACTGATTTCACCGAGCCGCTGACGGCGCATCAACTCGCGCTGCTCGCGCTGTAACTCGGCGCGGACGCGATCCATCTCCGCGATGTGGCTCAGGTTGGCCGCGATGTCTTTTGTGCCAATCGCGCGCGTGCCTTTGAACATCATGTGCTCGAAGAGGTGCGAGAGGCCGGTGATGCCGGGGCGCTCGTTGACCGAGCCGACGCGCGCCACCCAACCCACCGCGACGTTCGGGTCGCCCTTGCGCTGAACCATCAGCACCTTCATGCCATTGTCTAAAATAATTTCCTGCACCGGCACTTTCTGCGCCCCCGCGATGTGCGCGCACAAGAGTATTGCCAGGACACACAAAGAAATCCTCTTCATATTTTTAATCCTCGTTGTTAAGCGGACGAAACAGTTCTTTGTTTTCAAGAGCGGTTTGTTGGTAGCCGGAATACCGTCGCAACATTATCGAGGGAGTATCGCGCGAGGCTCCAGAACGAAAACATGATAACAACCGCGGGGTCCCATTTTTAAGCCGTCGGAACGCGCAGCTTCACATGTGGCGCAATGCTCGCCGCCGCTGTCCGGCTATTTCGTTCCGAGCTTTGATTCGGTGATGGTGCTTATGGTTGTTGCGGCGGCTGTCCCTCGTCGGATAGCGGCGCGCCCTCTTCAACTCCGCCGTCAGGCTCGTCAACATCATCTTCAAACTCGGCGTCCGGGGTCGCGTCCGGAGCAGCGCCCTCCGTGTTGCTCCCTTCGGAGTCCGGCGTGGGCGCACCTTTTTGTTCGCGGATACGCAGCACGGCGGCGTAGTCGTCCTCGTAGACTTTTTCGAACCAGCCGCTGTCGAGCGCTTTGAAGTAGAAGTCGTCATGCACTTCTTCCTTGTCGCTGAAGACGTAGCGCGCGCCAAAGCGTTCGCGGATCACAGGCCCGGCGTCGTAGTTATTTTTGCCAAGCGTAATATCGACGTAGAGCTTCGACAACTCCGGATTCTGGTTGAGCAGATAGGTCGGGTCGAGGCCCGATGCGTAGGCGTGATCCGTGTCGTAGAAGAAGACTTTCGGGAAGTCGTCCCAGTCGGTGTTAAAGACCATCTCGCCCTTCGGCACGTTGGTGCGCACCCATTCCATCGCGCCGCGATAGGCAGTTGGGGGCTGGTCATTCCTGATCTCACGCGCGACCCCGACGATGTTGCCGATCATTGGAATCGCGAGCGCCACCGCCGCGACCCCGGCCAGCGCCATCTTCCAATTTTCGCGGCGGCGCTTCTCGTCGGCGACTTGGGGTCGTTCGTGGCGATCAAGAAATGGCCGCAATTCGTCCAGCACGGCAGCCGACAATCGCGCGCCGACGGCGCGGCGCTCTCCCTCCAGCAACGGTTTCAGCGAGAACGCCGCGAAGAGCACCGCGAATGGCGGCCAATACTCGACGAAGCGGCGCGACCGCGCGGTGATGATCAGCAGGATGGTCGAGAAGATGAGGAAGAAGAGTGTCCGCGCGGCGCGCTTTTTGTCCGTCCCATCGAACGCGACGTAGCCGATTAGCATCGCCGCGAACGCGACCAGACAGCTTCCGAGCAGATACCAACTTTCATACGGATACCACTCCATCCCGACGCTGGTGGTGAACTCGGTGGCCTTGGCCTTCATCAGCAGGTGGGCGACGAAGAGGCGTATGTTGTCGGGGAAGTACGGGTTGATGACGAAGCCGGCGACGGTGCCGATGGCGGTCGCGAGCGGTGCGACGAGCGTGCGCCGGATGAACTTCGCGTCGGCGTGCCATTCGCTCCACAGCACGACGCCCGCCCAGATCACCGATGCCGCGCACAGCATCACGAACAGGCTGTACGTCCAGACATACAGGAACGCGAGCGGCGCCAGCAGCCAGTATCGTCGCTCAAACAGCAGGTAGATTCCGGCCACCATGAAGATCAACGAGACGCTCTGCGCGCGCGTCATGCTGAGGCGATACAGGAATGGCGCGGAGCAACCGAGCAGCGCCACCAGCCAGACGGGCGGATACTTGACGCGGTAACGCAGAATCAGCCAGTAGCACGCCAGCACGCCGAGCGTACCGTAGAGCGCCGCCGCGGTCTTCGCGCCGAGCCGGAGGTCGCCGAACCATGTGAATGGAATCAGCAGAAAGTGAAACAGCAGATGGTGGTCGACGTAGTCCTGCGGGTTAAGGGTCGTCAGCGGCAAATACGGAAATGCCGGCGGGAACTTCCCGGCGAGCATTCCCTCCCACAGCAGACGACTCCAACGAATGTGGTAATAGCCGTCGACGTCGAGAATCGCGTCGGTGGAAAATTGCAAATAGAAAAAGACCGTGCCGGTGGCGATGGCGCCGACCAGCAGTTGCAGCGTGCGCGTCCATACGCCCGACCCGGCGCGGCCCCGTTCGTCGCGGCGCGCGACCTCTGATTCTTCGACGGAATCGGTGAAGACATTCTCCATGCAGTCCGGCGTTCCTCCTTATTTCAATCAGAAAGTAATGTTTGCGGTGGTGCCAAATCCGGCGACACCTTAGCACGAAGGCGCGCCGCGCCAGAAGCGTGTCCGTCCGTTACATCATCCGGCGAAAACGACCCGTGCGACGAACGACGAGCATGGTCAAACGGGACCTGAAGCGAGTGGTGCCCCGTCAACGTGGAGCACGGCGGGTAGCGGCGCGCTTGCGACGCGGACGTGCCGGCTGAGGCAGCGTAGAGGACGTAGCGGGCGATAACGATACGGACTCGGTTGCTAATCGCTCTTGTTCCTCTCGCATCAGTTGGCCGATTATTCCCTGGAACTGCGGGATCAATATCTCGCTGCTTTTCTGCATCGAGTCGGCGAACAACTGCGGCATCACCGTGATGCTTTTGCGGCCCGTCGGCGATTGGTAAAAAGTAATCAAGTCGCGCAACTCGCCTTCGGTGAAATGCTTGTCGTAGACGGAGTAGCTGATGTCCTCCATCAACTTGGCGAAGTCCACCTGCTGCTTGACCAGTTGCCTAAAGCGGTCGCCGCTACGTTGTGCACTCTCTAGCGTTTTCTTTCGCAATGCTTCATCGGCGGGCGGCGAGTGTCCGTCGCGTTTGAGCAACGTCTCCGAAATGAGCTTAGCGACCTGCTGCTGTT
>JALZJL010000053.1 GCA_030859785.1 Acidobacteriota bacterium | reverse complement strand
CGACAGATGCTCAAATAAAGTCGTGACTTGTGCTTCGCTCATCAACATTTCCTCTATGCAGTCTAAAAGCTGATAGAGAAAATGCCACAACCTCTTCCATTTGAAAAATTAAGATGCGTTAGCCCTGCCCTTTAACTCGCGCGCCGCCTCTTTTAAGGATCGCATTAAACGCTTCGTCGCTCACGTCGTCGGCCTGTTGCAGAATGACGTTGACCTTCTTCGTGCCGGAAGCATTGTCCTCGACGATCCCACGCAAATCCGGCGACATCTTCTGACCCGCAGAGTTATCACGCCCGTTCTCTTTCTCGTCGCCGAACTTATCAGTCAGCGTCGCCGCGTGTCCCGCGTTGCGCGAAAGCATCCCGACCAACCGTATGACGGACGTATCATTACTACGATCCAAGGTTTTTGTGTGGCCTGCGGCGGAAGCGTGCGCATCGGCGTAACCGGCGGGAAGTACCCCCGTCACTAAAGCGAGCGTCAACAGCAACGAGGTTCTCCATCCCGCACTTTTATCGTGTCGCATTTGCTTTAATCACTGTTCGATTGTCTATCGAGCATTGCAGCAGACAAGTGCCGATTGGCGTCCGGTAGAAATCCTTGAAAGTAATGAATATGAATGATTGTTCCTCAGGCCGGTGACTGTTGGCTTGAAGCAAGGCAAGGGATATGCCGCCAAAAATCCGGCCATTTCAGAACGTTGATAAGCTAATCCTGACCGAAGCCAGTCAGCTTGAATACTCCCATTCAGTCAATATGCAATGGCGAGGAAACCGAGGAAACAACGGCAGGAATATACAGGAGGGATGGTGTCATGTATAGAGTGTTGATCGAAGAGCGATAGATGATCACTTGAACGTGACGGGTGACAAGAAGTGGCGGGAAGAGAGCGTGTGACAGCCGCCGTTTAGTTCTTTCTAAATCGAAAGTTACTACATTGGGACACTGCACGAGCGTCGTAGCACAGACTTTAGTCTGTGTGATCGCCGCCACCACAGACTAAAGTCTGTGCTGCGTTATCTCAATCTCGTGCGGTTCAATTTAGTGTGCGTGGACAACCACCCGGATGCCGTCGCGCGGGCGCAGGCTCATCGCGGGCATGATCGTCACGTGATGACCAAACGCCGGGCTAAAGCGAAAGCGGCGCGCGATGGTCGCCAGGCACAACACCGCCTCCATCATCGCGAAGGCGTTGCCGATGCAGACACGCGGCCCGCCACCGAATGGAAAGTACGCGAACTTCGGCAACCGGCGCGCCTCATCGCCGGCCCAACGCTCCGGTCGAAACTCTTCCGGCGCGTCATAGAAGCGCGGATCGCGATGCACCACCCACGACATCATGAAGACCTGCGCGCCACGCCGGATGGGGTAGCCGCCAATCTCGCAATCATTCACCGCCTCGCGCCCGACGCCCCACGCCGGCGGATAAAGTCGTAGCGACTCTTTGATCACCATCTCGGTGTACGGCAGACGCGGGAGATCGGCGACCGTCGGCTGTCGCTCGCCGCCGTCGAGCACTTCGGCGAGTTCGGCGTGCAGGCGCGCTTCCGCTTCCGGGTGCTGCATCAACAGGTGCCATGTCCAGGTCAGCGCGAGTGCCGTCGTCTCCTGCCCCGCGAGGAAGAGAGTCATCACTTCGTCGCGCAGTTGGCGGTCGGTCATGCGTCCCCCGTCTTCGTCCTGCGCCTCAAGCAGCATCGACAACAAATCGCCCGCGTCCGCGCCGTTCGCGCGCCGCTCGCCGATCAGTTTGAAGATCACGTCGTCGAGTGTCTGCACGGTGCGGAAGAAGCGGCGGTGGGCAGGCGTCGGCAGGCGGTTGTCGAGAATCCATTTGAGCGTTGCCTGGGATGCGAACGGCTTGGCAATCTCCGTCAGCGCGCGCCCGACATCTTCGGCATCACCCGTTACGTCCGCCGAAAAAAGCGTGCGCGCGACGATCTCCATCGTCAGATGCATCATGTCCTGATGCACGTCGCGCGTTTCGCCATCGCGCCAACCGTCAATCAGACGCTCGGTATAGTCGACCATGATCTCGCCGTAACGGTTTGTCCGCTCGCGGTGAAAAGCGGGTTGCGCGAGACGCCGCTGACGCCGCCAGAAATCGCCCTCGCTCGTCAAAAGTCCGTGGCCGACAATGCGCCGGAAGAATGGTGTGCGTAAGGACCTCGCCTTAATGAAATTCTTGTTATCGGTGGTGAGCACCCGCTCGATGTCGCGCGGGTGACTGATGAAGTATGCGGTCAGGTAGAGAAAGCGCGTGCGCACCACATCGCCGTAATCGCGCGCGAGGCGGGTCACGAAGCCGAGCGAGTCGCGATTGAACTCCGGCATCATGCCGGTCAGCCAGTTACCTTTGGGGCCGGGAGGCACGAGGGAAGCTGTCATGGTAGATGCGCTTTCTGCGGGTGAAGAGGCAGAAGAATGACAGCCGTTTTGTTACCTTCGGCGCCGGTCACGCACTGCGCGTTTCTTGACATCATTTTCTTCTCAACACTTTTCTGGCGCGACACAATCCTGATCGCTCTCAACCCTCATAACCATTCGGATGATTCTGCATCCACCGCCAGGCTGAATCAACAATCACGCGCAAGTCCTGAAACTCAGGCTTCCAGCCGAGTTCGTTTGCGATCTTCGCAGAGGTGGCGACAAGCACGGCGGGGTCGCCGGGGCGACGCGGGGCGACGCGCGCTTCGATCTCGCGCCCCGTCACTTCGCGCGCCACGTCAATTAACTCTTTGACGGTGTAGCCGTCGCCGCCGCACCCCAGGTTATAAATCGCGCTGCGCTCATCGAGTATGCCGAGCGCCAGGATGTGCGCGCGCGCCAAATCGACGACATGAATATAGTCGCGCACACATGTGCCGTCGCGCGTCGGGTAATCGTCGCCGTAGATTTCGACGTGCGTGCGTTTGCCCGTAGCGGCCTGCAACACAATCGGGATGATGTGCGATTCGGGGTCGTGCTGCTCGCCGCAACGCTCGGTCGCGCCCGCCGCGTTGAAGTATCGCAACGCGACGTAGTTCATGCCGTAGGCGGAGCCGTACCATTTCAGCGCCCCTTCGAAGGCGAGCTTTGATTGGCCGTAAGGATTGAGTGGGTTGGTCGGAAGCGTCTCGTCCATCGGCAGACGCACCGGCTCACCATAGGTCGCGCACGTCGAAGAGAAAACGATCTTCCGTACCTGCGAGTCGCGCATCGCGTCGAGCAGCGAGAGACCGGCGACGAGGTTGTTGCGGTAATACTTCGCCGGGTTGGTCACCGATTCGCCAACCAGCGCGTCGGCGGCCATGTGAATCACAGCCTCGACGCTCTGCTCGGAAAATGTGCGACGGAGCAGGTCGCCATCAGATAGATCGCCCTGCACGAAGCGCGCATCAGGGTCTACCGCGACGTGATGGCCTTTGCCGAGATTGTCATAGACGACGACCTCGTGACCAGCCTTGATTAACTCTTCGGTGACGACGCTGCCGATGTAACCGGCGCCGCCTGTGACAAGAATCCGCATACCGTTTGATCATCAACTTTCCGCAGGCCACGTCACGCATATCTTCAAAGAGAAGCGCGGCCCGCACAGGTCAAAATGTTTTCGGTGAATCGAAAAGCGCGCGGCATGATAGCATGCGCACCGACCGGCGATTAAGCATTAACTGCATCCGCCGCAACGCACGCTTCGGGCATCAACCGACACAATCGTCCGATGATTACTGACTCTTATTCCGATCACGAAATGAAAATGCTGATACGCAAACTTACATCTCCGTCGCTTGCTCTCTCACTTGTCTTCGCGCTGTACGTCATTTCATTCGGTTCGCACCACGCCGCGCTTGCGCCGCCACAACGTCGCGCCGTCACGCTCTTACTCGTCAACGGTAGAGTCTTCACTGCCGACGCGAACAACTCGGTCGCCGAGGCGGTCGCAATTGATGGCGCGCGGATCGTCGCGGTCGGATCGTCGCGCGAGATTCAGTTGCGCTTTAACGGTGCGCGAACTATTGACCTGCGTGGCCGATTGGTGACGCCCGGCTTCAACGACGCGCACATTCACTTCGCGGGCGGCGGCCTCGCCCTGATGCGCGTCGACTTGACGGAAGCGCGGAGTCTGGAAGAAGCGAAGCAAAAAGTCGCGGCGCGGGCGCGAGAGTTACCGTCGGGGACGTGGATTCGCGGGCGCGGCTGGGATCATACGCGGTGGGGCGGCGCGTGGCCGACGCGGAAGGATTTGGACGAGGTCGCGCCGAACCATCCCGTAATTCTTCAGCGCGTCGACGGGCACGTCAGTTGGGCGAACTCGCTCGCGCTGCAAACGGCGGGCGTCACGCGCGACGCGAAAGCACCGGAGGGCGGCGAAATCCTGCGCGACGCGAGCAATGATCCGACCGGGATTTTGAAGGAGACGGCGGCGGGTTTAGTCGAACGCGCCGTGCCACCGACAACGCGCGCCGAACAGAAGGAATCCATCACCCGCGCGCTCGCCGAAGCGAAGCGTTACGGCATCACTTCGATTCAGGACAACTCCGGTTACGAAACGACCAAGCTGTATCGAGAGTTGATGCGCGAGGGAAAGCTGACTGTGCGCGTCGCGGCGTGGCAGAACTTTGAAGACTCGGTTGAGGAACTGAAGCGGCAACGCGCAGAGTTCGCGTCGTTCAAAGATGACCCGCTGCGTCTGCGACTGACCGCGCTCAAAGGCTACGTTGACGGCACGCTCGGCTCACGCACTGCGGCGATGCTGGCGCCCTTCGCGGACGACTCCACCAACAGCGGCATCCCGCGTCGCGCGCCGGAAGAGTTGACGCGAATGATTGGCGCGCGAGCGCAAGCCGGACTTCAGATCGCACTGCACGCTATCGGCGACCGTGCGAACAGAATGGCGCTCGACGGATTTGAAGCAGCGCTTAAGCAACATCCTGTCAGAAATGATTCGTCCAACGTTACCGAGCGCTCTCAAGTCGTCGCAAGTTCGCCGCGCCATCGCATCGAGCACGCGCAGGTCGTCGCGCCGTCAGACTTCGCGCGGTTCCGCACGCTCGGCGTGATCGCTTCGATGCAGCCGGCGCACGCCATCTCCGACAAGCGTTGGGCCGAAGCTCGTCTCGGCGAGTACCGCGTGCTCGGCGCGTATGCGTGGCACGCAATGCAATCGCACGGCGTCCGCGTCCCGTTCGGCACCGACTGGCCGGTTGAGCCGATCAGCCCGTATCTCGGACTCTACGCCGCCGTCACGCGCCGGAGCACCGAGGGCGACCCTGCCGGCGGTTGGTGGCCGCAGGAGCGTCTCTCCATCGCCGACGCGATTCGCTGCTACACAGCGGAGTCGGCCTATGCCTCGTTCGAAGAGCAAGAGAAGGGTCACATCGCCGCCGGGATGCTCGCCGACTTAGTCGTCCACTCACGCGATTTGTTGACGATTAAACCGGAGGACATTTTACAGACCGAGGCGGCGGTAACGATCTTCAACGGCCAAGTGATCCACGAGCGCAACGCGACCCCCAAGCCGTGACGGAGTTCGTCACACGCCTTTGACACCGAGCATCACGACTTCGCCGTCGACCACCCGCGCGAGATACTCACCGTCGCCGAGCGCCCAGGCGAGGCGATGGCCTTGCCGCGCGAGGGCCGCCCACTCGCTCTGCTTCCGCGGGTTCTGTTCGACGAGCACCGCACCGCCGCCGAGGTCGACATAGCGCAACCCCGAACGCGCGTAACGTTTGACGCCGCGCCCGCCGCCAAACAGTTTTTCGTAGGCCACCAGGATTCGTCCCGCGCTTAATCCATCAGTCCGGTTAGTCCTGTCGTTCGGCCCGTCGTTTGGCACGTTACTTTGACCGCGGTCAGTTTTGCCCACCTCTCGCATACGTCCCGGCATGTCGTCGTACTCCCCGCTTGTGATGTGTGGCACCTGGCCGGCGTCAATCACCGGCGGAAATGTTTTTGATGATTGAGTCTCGGCCGTTAGGTCTTGACGGATAGAGTGTTGACCAGCCGTTGGACAAGATCGAGAAGGTCTCTGGAGCGGAAGGGCTTGGCGAGGTAGGCGTCGAAACCGGCGTCGAGCACGCGCTGGCGATCCTGATCGGTGGCAAAGGCGGTGACGGCGACACAGCGGACGGCGCGTGTGCGCACGTCGGCGCGCAGTTCGCGCAGCGTGTCCCAGCCGTCAAGCACTGGCATCGAAAGGTCGATTAAGGCAACGTCGGGTGGGTCTGCGCGGGCGACCGTCACACACTCGCGTCCATTGCGCGCTTCGCGGATGACGTAGCCGTCATGCTCTAACATCAGCCGCAGTAACTCACGGTTGTCGTCGTAGTCGTCGGCAATGAGGATGCTGGTCGGCATGCGCGTACATTATCAACGGCTGGTGGATCGACTCGTTCCGCCGGGGGACTGCTGGGTCACGCGCGGCGGGCGCGAGTGCGGACGGGGCGCGGAGGCCTATGTTAGTTCAGAGAGCATCGGCATCGCGTCCGTTGGGCGGTTATAGCGCGGTGGTGCGCGCCAAGTCAAACACGCCGACGTTAAACCCCGGCGGACGAGATGCTTGACACGTTTCCGCATGCCCGCCATAATCCGCGCGACGCGGCATCTTTCAGCGCGTCGGTTCCAACACCACAACCCTTAGCCGGATGCACTCGCCTTCGCCTGACGCGAACGGCCGCGAATGGATTGCCAATCAACACCAACCTGAAATTGAACGAAGGAGACTAAACTGTGGGTAGCGAAGACCTTGATCAGAGCCTGCGCGCCTCGGTTGACGAGTACCTTAATGGGCGTCTGGGCGGCTTGCAGGAAGAGATTGCACGCCTCCAAAGTCAGCTCAACGAGGCTTTGACGCGCCTCTCGGAGCGACTCGGAAGCGAGACCCAGTCGGACGCCTCGGTCGTCGTCGCCATCTCCGAGCATTTGCGCGCCGCACGTAACGAAGGCATCGAAACCGCTGCGCACGAACACCAACGCGCGCGTGCGTCGAGTGATGTGGCGATTCTGAAGGCCGCCGTCGACGACATTGACAACCAGCGCGCGCAGGCCGACATCCTCAGTGCGTTGGTCAATCGCACCGCTTCGTTTGCGCCGCGCGTTGCATTCTTTGTCGTCAAGAACAATCGCGTCACGGGTTGGCGGGCGCGCGGACTGGAAGGCACGGTCGGCGATGATGCAGTGCGCGAATTATCTCTGCCGCTCGACTCCGATACGCTGCTTGCCGCCGCGGTCAAGTCGCGCGCGACGTGGAGCGGCGCTCCCGGCAGCCACGCCGAAGACCACACTGTTTTCAGTCGCTTCGGCGGCGACAACCCACCGATGCGCATTGTCGCAATCCCGCTCGTCGCCCGCGACCGGGCAGTGGCCGTGCTGTACGCCGACTGCGCCGACATGGACGCGGACGCCATCAACCTCGAAGCGCTGGAAACATTGGTACGCGTTTCCGGCATGGCCGTCGAGTTGCTCGCCACGAAGCGCCCCGCCGTCAAAGAGTCGACGACCGCCGCCGCGCCCGCCCCGTCCTTTTCTTCACCGCCTGCGCCGGGGTCCGCGCCGCCGCCTGAGCCGCCATCCGTTTCGCAATTTGTACCGCCGCCGCCTGCTTCGCCTGCCGCGACCGACATCTATGCGAGCGCGGAGGTCGCGTCGCCGGTCAGCGATTTACATTTCAGCGACGTGCCGACCACTGAAATTCCGGCGGGTGAACTTCCAGCCAGCGACGTACAGTTCGGCGATGTGTCGGCCACTGAAATTCCGGATGACACGAGTTTCACGGGATTTGAAATCACCACGCCGCACATCGAGACTGGTTTCGCCGAACCCGAACTTATCACCCCGCTGGTTGTTGACGTGCCGGTGATGGGAAACGCAAACAGCGTCATCTCATCAAACGTCGAATCAGGTACTGCTGCGCCGGGCGTCGAGTTATTTGGTGCCGTCGAAGCGCCACCACAGACCGAGGCTCCCGCTCCGATGGCAGTCGGCAATACGGCGCCGCTCGGCAGCGGGCCGCTCAGCACATCACGCCGCTCCGGCGCGGACGCCGCTCTGCCAATCGAAGTGCGCGAGGAAGAAAAGCGTGTCCACAATGATGCGCGCCGCTTCGCACGTCTGCTCGTCTCGGAGATCAAACTTTACAACGAGCACAAAGTGCGTGAAGGGCGCGTCGGAGGCGACCTTTACAACCGACTCCGCGAAGACATCGACCGCTCGCGCCAAATGTACGACAAGCGCGTGGCGCCGGAAGTGGCCGGTCGCTATGACTATTTCCATCAGGAGTTAGTTAACACCCTCGCCGAAGGCGACCCCTCAAAACTCGGCGAAGGCTACCCCGGCGCAACCGTCTCTGCCTGATTCCGAAATGATGGGTGACGATTGATTGAGTGGACAAGGTTGTCGAGGGCGAGGCGGTGAATATCATAGTTTGGCGGCTTGCTTGTGCTTCAGCGTAGAGCTTGACATATGTCTAAGCAATGTACTTCGAGGTCATCCGGCACATTTCAGATTATGTTATGAAGCGTAAAAGCACAGAGCCGCGGTTTGTCGTTTGTGTGCGCAATGAAGATTGCGAAGACTTGGAAGTTCGCAAGATTTACCACGTTTTGCCCGATGAAGCTGCCGTCGAAGATGGATACATCCGAGTGGTAGATGAGTCAGGAGAAGATTACCTCTATCCTGCCGACTATTTCTTTCCAGTTGAGTTATCGCAAGCAGCGGAAGATGCTTTGCGGTCGGCAGCATAGTCTCTGCTGCGGCTGCTGAACCGCAGCGATTGTTTATGAATCTATCCTCGCTTCGGTTTCATAACTCATCAACTTACCATCCATCACTCAACATTCGAGATCATTCCCATCGGCAATCTCGGCGCGCCCTTTGGCACATCTAAGCGGCTGAGGTCACGGTTGACGAGGGGATCGGCGCCGGCACTATTCTTTGAAGTGCGTGTCTGAGAATTTTTCTTCGAAGAAAGTATTTCCACCAGACACCTTCGACCGAGTGATTTCGCGGACGTCTCAGTTGTCAGATTTTCTTGCCAGGCCTCCCCACCGTTAAAGCGCGGCGCAAACGTGTCTCCCCGGCGTCTGAAGCCGCGCGACCGGGCACCCGCGAACGTCAATCAAATTCACCGAGGTTATCAAAACAGTTTTGCGCACACACATCTTTCAGCGTCGCGTCACCTTTGCCGCGCTCACCATCACGGCGGTGGTCGGAGCAGCGTTGCTCCCGTTCATGACGGCCAGTTGCCGCTCGCAGCGTTCGGCGGCGGACGAAGTGGCGGCGCTCGCGAGTTTGCGCGCGATGACGCGCCGCGGCGTGCTGCCTGCCGAAAGCGTGATTGCCGGCATCGAGTCCGAGTACGCAGGCACGAAGGCTGGCGCACTCGCGCGTGTGCTGCGGGCACGCGTCCGAATCGAGGCGCGTGATTTCGCAGGCGCCGCATCGCTGCTCGAAGGCAAGGAGTTCAATCGTCTGACTGCGCTCGGCGATTACGCTCTGCTATTGCGCGCGCAGGCACTCGAACAGGCCGGGCGGCGCGTCGAAGCGCGTGCGGCTTTTGAACAACTAGCGCGCGACTTTCCCGCTTCGCTACGCGCCCGCGCCGCCGTGCTGCGCGGTGCCGACTTGTCGTTGCAAGACGGGCAGGCCGGGGCTGTGCCGCTCTTCGTCAAGACGCTGACCGACACCGATGACGCGGCGGCTTTACTGCTGGCGGCGAAGGCTTCGGAACAGAGCGGCGACACGACACGCGCGCTCGGCCTCTACCGTCGACTCTACTTTTATGCGCCCGCCGCGCCGGAGGCCGCCGGAGCGGCGGCGGCGCTTGCGCGCTTGAACTCGACGCCATCGCCCGCGACCGCCGACGAAGCGACTGCCCGCGCCGACAAACTTTTCGCCGCGAAGCGCTACGCCGAGGCCACCGATGCTTATGCCGACGGCTTCGCACGTTTCGCCGCGGTGGCGACAGTAGCGGCGCAGTCGCGGCGCAGCATTGCGGCGGCGAATGCGCGGCGCATCCCCGAAGCGGTGGCGGCGCTCGGCGCTATGCCGATTTCTGCTGTCGACGAACGCTCCGAGGCGTTGCATCACCTCGCACTCGCTTACGCACGCGCGCGGCAGTGGGACGCGGTGCGCTCCACGCTCGCCGTGATGACAAGTGCGCACACGCGGAGTCCGTGGACGATGCGCGCCCTCGTCGTCGCCGGTCAACTGGCGAAAGAGGCGAAGAACACGTTCGACGCCGCTCAATTTTTCCGCGCCGCCGTCAACACATTTCCCGGTCAGTCGGAGGTCGCGTCGGCGCAGTTTGAACTCGCGTGGCAAGCACACGAGGCAAAGAACTTTCAGGAGTCGTCGCGCCTCTTGGTCGAACACCTCGCCGAGTACGCCGGCAAGAATACAGACAACCGCGGGCGCGCCGGATACTGGGCCGCGCGCGACAGCGAACGCGCCGGACGCCTGAGCGAAGCCCGCGCCCTGTACCGGGCGATGCTCGCGCGTTACGACGCCAACTGGTACGGCTATCTGGCGAAGCAACGGCTCGACGCGATGGCACGCGGCGCCGGGGCTGAGAAAGAGTTCCCCGCGGATTCACCGGTCGGGCGCGCGGCGGCTAACCTCGTTCCCGTCACCATCGCCACAGAGACCGCCGGGCCGGAGGCGGACAAGCGCATTGCCAAAGCCGATCAACTGTCAATCGTCGGACTCGACGAATGGGCGCACGAAGAGTTGGATAAAATGTTGGAATCGACGCCGACCAGTCCGCGCCTCAATCTGGCAAAGGCGCGCATCTTTCGTTCGCGTGATGAGAATGTGCAGGCGTTCAACGTACTGCGCCGCAGCTTCCCCGACTACTCACAGATGAAGCCCGAAGAATTGACGAGCGACGAGTGGGACGTGTTCTATCCGCTTGCGCATTGGGAGATCATCACGCAGGAGGCACGCGCCCGGAACCTCGACCCGTATACGGTCGCCGGTCTGATCCGGCAGGAGTCGGTCTTTAACCCACGCGCCGCCTCAAGCGCGAACGCTTACGGGCTGATGCAACTGCTGGTGCCGACTGGCAGGCTGATGGCGAAGCGCGCCGGCGTCGAACGTCCCGTCAATGTGACCGCGCTGTTCGAGCCGCGCCTCAACATTCAACTCGGCACCAGCTACATGCGCGACAACATCGATAAGTTCGGGCGCATCGAGTACGTCGCCGCCGCGTACAACGCCGGGCCGGGTCGAATCGGGCCGTGGCGCGCGTCGCTGCCGCTTGAGATCGATGAGTGGGTGGAGGCGATTCCGTTCAAGGAGACGCGCGGTTACGTGCAAGGAGTGGTGCGCAACACGTTGCAGTACCGGCGGCTCTATGATGAGCGCGGACGCTTTCGCGCGGAAGTCGGGACGCGCGCCCCGCGTCGAACGTCAGCGACTAATCAAGCGCCCGCGTTGACGCTGCCCGCCGACAACAACATTCGTCCACGTCGCGCGACTGGCAATGACGAAGAGGATTGAGTGATGCGCCCTTCTGTCCATCCCTGTTCATTAACGTTGCGACTTTGCTCTGCCGTCCTAATCTTGAGCGCGGCGCACGTCGTTCTTTCACTTCCCATCCGCGCGCAACAAAAAAGCAAATCACGCCCTGCCACCAACATTGCCGCCGCGCCACGCGCCGCCGCTCAATCAATCACCGTCCGCACCGAACCGAAGGCCGTTGTCTGGCTCGATGAGGTGCGGCGCGGCACGACAGACGAGGCGGGCCAATTCGTGCTCGACAGTGTTTCCGCCGGACGCCACGCGCTGCGTGTCCGCGCCGTCGGATTCAAAGAGCGCACGCTCGTCCTGCTCCCAACGCAACGCGGCGTGATCCGGGTTCTCCTGACGCGCACCACCGACGAAGCCGAACTCGCCTTTCAGCAGGCCGAGACGTTGAGCGAGAAGTCCGGTGAAGAAGCGCGTGCCGAAGCGGTCAAACTGTACCGCCGCGCGCTGAACTTGCGCCCGAAGTTCGCGGCGGCGCATGTCGGACTCGCGCGCACGCTGCTCGCCATCAATGATCACGACGCGGCGCTCGCTGCCATCGTCGCCGCCCGCCGCGCGCGTCCCGTCTACCCGGAAGCATCGGCGGTCGAAGGTCGCATCCATCGCGATACATCATTCAACGATCAGGCCATCGAGTCCTACCGCCGCGCGATTCGCGAAGGGCGTGGCTTTCAGCCGGAGGCTTACACGGGACTCGGAATTGTTTTGGAGGATAGAGGAGACTACGAAGGTGCCGTGAATGCTTTTCGCAAAGCCATCGAGCAACTCTCTGACACCGAGCCGGTGCTCTACAATTTAATCGCCGCCGCGTATGAGAAGCTGGAAAGGTACAAGGAAGCGCTTGCCGCCTACGAGAAGTATCTGCAACTCGCACCCGAAGGACGCAACGCCTCGGCGATCCGCTCGATCATCGACCAACTGCGCGTGCAGGCGGCGGAGCAGCAGCAACAGACTCAGCCCGATTGAAGAGTTTTGATTTGATGGCGAGACGCGTGAACTGTGTCAGGTCGAGGGTGGCGGCAGTCGGGTTACTTCGATTCAGCGATTGTCATCTGTGTTAAATCCCTTGACCCTCATTCCTCTCGTCCTCCCCCTCTTACGGCGCGACGATGTTGACGGTCGGGCTGAGACGGACGGACGCGCCATCATGCTCGACGCGGACGCGGACACGGGAGGTGCGCGTGTCATCACCGCCGCCGCCCCCGCCGCTGTGCCCTGCCGCGTTCGATGCGTATGTGATCGTGTATGCAGTGCGGAGTTGCGCGACGACATCATCATAGGCGCGCTGCAACTGTTCGAGGCGCGTGATCGGGTAATAGGCTCCACCGGAGACTTGCGCCAGTTTGCGCCCCTCTTCTTCGGCGCGTGAGGTCAACGTCAGAAAGCGCGTGCGCACCGGATCGAGTGTCTTCGTCGGCGCGGCCACGCTGTCGGCGGGGATCAAGCCCGAAGGAATATAGAGCGGGTAGAACAGCGCGCCCGATTCCAACGCCGCTTCGAGCACTTCGGGGAACGGGATGAAGGACTTGTTATCGTCGCCGTCAGACAGGATAACCACCGCGGCACGCTCGCCCCGCAGCGGCTTCAATGTATTGACCAGCACGTAAGCGAGCGCGTCGTAGAGCGCCGTCCCGCCACCCGCGTCGATCTTCTTAATGCGTTCGGTGAGCAGAGCGCGGTCGGTTGTAAACTCAGAAACAAGTTGCACGTCATCGCGGAAGCTGATAATCGCGATGCGGTCCTCAGCACTGACTGTGTTGAGAAAGGCGAGCGCGGCCTTTCTGATGACGTCGAGCCGCTCGCCGACGCTCCCCGACACGTCGAGCAGCAGGACGAGATTGAAAGGCGCGCTCGACGGCGCGACGCTCGTCACGGCGCGCGGCTCACCATTCTCTAAGACCACGAAATCCTTTTCCGTCAATCCGGTGATGGCGCGACCGTTGCGGTCGGTGACGCTCGCGTTGAAGCGTGCGAGGCCCTGTTCGGGTGGCGCGGCGAGTGTCGATGATTGCGGCTGCGCCGATTGATTCTGGCCGCGCGTCGCGAACCCCGGCCCACCACTCTTTGAGGGCGGCAGTGTGCGCGTGTAGTCACCGACGAGACGAGGCGAGGCGCGGCGAATCGCCTCGATCAAATCTTCGTCGCCGCTGCGGATGATGGCGCGCGCGCCTTCGGTCAACGGACGCTCGCGCAGATCGGACGGAACCATCTCCGGGTCAGCGACGCCGAACAACATGACGCCGCGCTCGGTCGTCAGATCAAGTCGGATCAACGCCTCCGACTTGGCTTCCTTGTCGCCGAATCGCCCGGAGATTTCGTAGGTGTTACCGCGCTTTTCTTTGACCGGCGGCAACTCGACCTCGCTGAAGAAGCGCGGACGGCTCGCCGTCCAACGGAAATTGTACTTCAGTGCTTCGAGCGGCACGTCGGCGCGAATGGTGCCGGTGTCGGTTGTCACTTCGGCTGACTCGACGTTGCCGATGATGTCGACCGCGCCGCCGTCGGTCACGATTTTCACGCGCGCACGCGGCGGCACACGCACCACTAAATCGATACGGTCGAGTGTATCACCGCCGCCGTTGCCGTTACTGCTGCCGTCACGACCGCGGCCATTGCCGATGCGCTGACCGCGCGTCGGCACGTCGATGTTGATTCGCGCGCCGTCCACGACCGCCGTCACATCCCGCTCGCCGATTGGAGCGCCGGGCGATTCGGCGCGGAGCGAAACGTTCTTCCGCTGTTCGTCGGACGCCGTGACGGCCACGCGACCGTTCGTGTTTCTGATTGTGACTTCGACCTTTTCCGGCGTGGTTAATTCGCGCTCGAAACCCTGCGCCGAAACTTCGCGCGCTGAACCGCATAGTGCGACGAGAAGCAGCACCACGACTGACGTTATTTTTTGGAAACGAGAGACACGCGCGGAAGAGTGCGCGACGGAGCGGCGTTGGAGCATAACGCTTGAATCTTGCCTGTTGAGCGCGCCGGCGGTCAAGCGCACGCTGCTGCTACTGGAAGCTTGCGGAAGTCATCTGCTACCATTCAGAGACCCGGCGTCGAAAATTATTGTGGATAAGGGATGGTCAGATGATCTTGAAAACTAAAACGAAATACGCGCCGTGTCTACAGCTCGCGCTGTTCATCTTCACGACCTTGACGATTGGTGCCACGCTCTTCTCAGGCTGTGTGCTCAATGACGCCCCGCCGGCTTCGACCGCAAACGCCAACACGCAGGCGCCATCCGCCGCCGCGCAGAAACCCTCCCCGACGCCTGCGATGAGCATTGTCAGAGAGCCAGCGGCGGCGAATCCAGAGCCATCTACCACACCGACTCTAAACTCGACCCCAACCCCGGATTCAGTTGCAACTTCAGTCGAGACTTCAACCCCACCTTCGACTTCAATCGCCCGCCCGCTGCTTTTGAGTGGACAGCAGCCATCCATCGAGGCTACGACGAGTTCCAAATTTTCGGCGGCGGCGGCACAAAACCGTGCATTGCGGGGCGACCTCGCGTGGACATTCGGCGGACGGGCGCAACGTGGCTGGAACATCTACGTGCCGTTGCTCTGCCAACTTGTCGGGACGGAGAAAGATGCCGACACCAGCGATTTCGCGATTGCGATTGCGCGCTGGCAAAACGCCGCCGGCTTAGCTGATAGCGGCGTGCTTGATGACGGGACGCTGATGCGCATCATCGCGGGATGGCAAGCGAGCCGCCCGAAAGATTTGAGCAACGCGCAACCGGAGCAACTCATCGCCGCGCCGGCCTCTGACTTCTACGACCCGATCCGCGCGCCCGAACTGCGTCAGGTCGAGCGACAGACCTACGAAGCTTATCGCCGGATGGTCGCCGCCGCAGTCGCCGACCGCTCGCTCGGCCTCGCCGCCTCGCGCAACGGTAATGAATTGGCGGCGGGCGAAATGAATTTGAAGATCATCTCCGCGTTCCGCTCCAAAGAGTATCAACAGCAACTACGACGACAGTTCCCTAACTCCGGACGCGCGGCGTTGGCCATCAACAGTCCACACTTTTCAGGTCGCGCCCTTGACGTCTACGTCGGCGGCGAACCTGTCGAAGCTATCGACGCGAACCGCGCCCTCCAGACGCAGACGCCCGTCTACCGCTGGCTCGTCAAGAACGCCGCGCGCTTCGGCTTTCATCCTTACTTCTATGAACCCTGGCACTGGGAGTATCGTCCGCAGTAGCGCGTCCTAAAGTGTCGTTAACCTTTCCTATCACTACCCGATGACAGTTGCCTGACAACTATCGCCGTGCGACGAGCGGTTGCGTGCGCCCGTCGGTGAGCGCGCGACCCTGCTTGATGCTGTCGATGCTGACGGCATAGACGGCGCGGCGACCGACGCGCGCGAGCATTCGTTCGAGCGTTCGGTCATCGACCTCTGACGAGTCGACGCCGTGGGTCACGAGTTCGTCACGTAGGCGCGCGACCGTGTTGGTGCCCCGCCGGTACACATCCGGGTACAGATAAAGCATGCCCTCTTCGACTACCTCAGTGTCATAGCTGATGTCGACCGGCAGCGTCACGTCCAACTTCGCGGCGAGCATGCGGCTGCCGCGTTTAGCGCGCTCAATCTGGCGCAACGAGACCGGCCACGAGTAGGCCGCGGTGATCTTTTCAGCGAGGTCATAGAGGTCTGAGCGGAGCATGCGGACGCAGCCATGCGAGACGAGGCTGCCGAGGTCGTTGACACTCTTGGCCTGGTGAATCAGATAGCCGCCGCCGAGCGGAATTTTCAGCTTGCCGAGCGGGTTGCGCGGGTCGCTCGCTTTAATCTCCTCGCCCGGCGAGATGCCAGCCATCTCGGTCACCCACTCGCTGTCGGGCGGAATCCAGGACGGGTTCCAAATGACCTCCGTCACTTCGCGCTCGCCGATGTAGATCGGATAATCCTTCTGGCCGACGCCGATGGGATAGCTTTTCACCTCTTTCCCATCCTGCCACAGCGTCAGTTGAAACGCCGGGACATTGACCGTCATCTCGATTTCCAACTTGCCTTCTTGCAGTGTCGCCCGTTCGATTCTTCCGCCGGTCAGCCGGTCGGTGCGCGCCGACTCGAACCGCGAGTCTTGAAACATATCGCCCCGGCCTTGCGGCGTCCCGCCCACCGCGCCTGTCCGCGTGACCGGAGACAAAACTAAAATCATAATGATTGCGACAATAAAGCTTTTACTTCTCATACCAATCAATCTCTTCTCTCTGTGTTTTAGAAAACCGCGGCGATTCGCACCGTGCCGACCATCTAATTTTGGTATTGGTTCAAACAGGAAAGAAACTATGCTTTCCTTGGCGTCCTTTGCAGTTAGATCAGAAGTTTAACCGCCAAGAACGCAAATGAAAGCCGCCAAGCCCGCAAAGAAACTCTCCTCAGTTCGAGCCACTACCCTGATTCTGATTGTGTTTTGATGAATCGCCGCCGCACCTCTAATATAAATGATGGGGGAGTAGTTGGTGCTCGGTCAGCGCGGAAAGGTTGTCCGCCTGGATCATTATGCCAGATTCGTGCGAAGGGCGGAGATATGAGGTGTGTGAACGACCGATGTTGTTTAGAGGTCGCCGCGCTTCATCCGGCCCGCAAGGTAGTCGGTCGCGCGCCACGCGAGCGCGAGGATGGTCAGCGTCGGATTCTTCTCAGAAGCAGTGGTGAATGAACTGCCGTCGACGACGAACACGTTCTTAACGTCGTGCATCTGGTTGAAGGCGTTCAGTGCCGAGCGTTTCGGGTCGGTGCCCATCCGGCACGTACCATGTTCGTGAATCGCTTCGCCCGGCGTGTCGACTCGGCCACGCTTCAGGTCGAAGACTTCGGCCTTCGCTTCGTGCAGAATCATCTCGCAGGTGTCGTACATCTCTTCGACCATCTTGCGCTCGTTCTCGCCGTTAGAGAAAACGATTTTTGGCAGCGGCACGCCGTACTGATCTGTCGGCGTCCCCTCGGTTGTCACATAGTTGTCGGCGCGCGGCAGCACCTCACCGTAGGGATGCATCTCGAACCACGCCGGGTAATGACGCCGGACATCTTTTTTGTAAGCGGCGCCGAAGCCCGTCAGACCTTTGGCGAAGTGGCCCGCGCCGGGTGTTGTGCAGCCTGACCCCCAGAACTGCATCCCGAAGCCGCGCAGGTAATCGCGCTTCGCTCCGCGATGATTGAAGCGCGGCAAGTATATGTGCTCGCCGCCGATACCGTCGTCGTTCGTTGTTTCGCGTCCGTAGAGCGCGGGCAGGAAAGCGCGAACGTGAAAGCGCACCTGCTCGCACAGGTACTTGCCAATCACGCCCGACGTGTTGCCGATGCCCGACGGATAGGCGTCGGACTTCGAGTTGAGCAGGATGCGCGTCGAGTCGATGCAGGACGCGCCGACGATCACCACACGGGCGCGCACCTGTCGTTCTTCTTTGGTGTGGCGGTCGAAGTACTGTACGCCGCTCGCCCGACCTTTGTCGTCGACCAGGACGCGCGCCGCGACCGAGTTGCCGCGAATCTCAAGGCGCCCGGTCCGAAGCGCCGGCGCGATTAAATAATCGGCGGCGTTGAAGAAACTCGCTGTGTCGCAACCGTCGCCGCAACGCCCGCAATAGTGACAACGCGGAAAGCCTTGGTGGTTGCGCGTCAGCGTCGCGCGCCGGACGTTGACGATGGGGATTTGGATGCGCCCCGCTGCGTTCTTAATCAGCCACTCGCCGCAACGTAGCGCCGGCGGCGGCAGATGATGCTTGCTGCCCGGCAGCGAATCGAGATCATCGGTGCCGCCGCAGACGCCGATCAACTGCTCGACCCGGTCATAATACGGCGCGATGTCGCGGTAGCTAATCGGCCACGGAATCTCCCAACCGTCGCGCTCCGGCCCCTTGAAATCGAGTTCGGCGTAGCGCAGCGAGACGCGCCCCCAGACATTCGTCTTGCCGCCGAGACCCCACACGCGAATTAAATTAAACGGTTGATTCTCCGGCGTGATGTACGGCTGCTCTTTCGTGCTCAGGTAAAAGTTGTACGGCTTTTCGCCGCGCCCGATGCGCTCGCGCCGCTCGTACGGCCAGACGTGAATCCAGTAATCCTCTTTGTTGAAGCGATCACCCGCGTCGAGCATCAGGACTTTGACGCCCTGCCGGGTCAGGTTCCACGCGGCCATCCCGCCGGAAGCTCCCGAACCGATAATCACGACGTCGTAAACCTTAGACTGCTTTTTGATCTGCATCAGGGTTATTCCTTTATTACTCAAAAGCGACGGGTGACAAGTGACAGGCGACAGGAAAGAACTGCCGCGACACGGCGGATTCAACTGATTGAAAATCCGCGACTTCTATTTGCATGGACTTCCGTTACCTACATCAATGCTGAGCGCCGAGAGGGTGCCGTGACAAGATTACGGCGCGGAGCTTTTCGGCTTCGCCGGCGATGACTGTTGCGCTTCGCGTTCGGCGGTCCAGGGCGGCACGATGCGGTTGACGCGCGCGTAAGCAACCGACTGGCCGAGGTGCTCGCGCATCCCCAACGCGAGGCGGAAGAAGGCTTCGCGAACGACGATGTTGCGACCTGAATAGGTCACGGTCTTGTCCCAGTCGGCGTCGGGCGTGTTCGTCGCGGCCTGCCGCACATGCGCGAGCGATTGTTTAAGCATCTCGACGACCTGCGCCTTGTCAGTCATCTTCTCCATTCCGCGCCCGGCGCCGGCGGGCGGCGTGATGCCGAGGAACTGCGTAAAGTTGAAGTTCGACCCGGCCAAGTGTGTGTAGACCTCGCTCACCGAACGAACACCATCCATCGGCCGCCACGTAAACTTGTCCGCCGGCATCGCCTCGGCCAGACTGACCAGCTTCTTTTCAAGATTATCCATCTCCTTAAGAAAGTCGGCGCGGTAGGACGGTGCGCCCGCTGCCGCGGCCCTCATCGGCGGCGTCGCTGCTGCCGGTTGCTGCGCCGTCGCTGCCGGTTGCTGAGCGCGCACCGCAACCGCAGAGATAATGATGAACAGTGACGCGGCGGACAGTGATGTGATGGGAAGTGATGTGACGAAGAGTGACGCGATGATCAAAACTTTCGAGACGCATCGATTCATGATTTCCTCCTGTAGCACGGGGTTGGAGACGACGCGAGCGGGGCGCGGACTGAACTGTCGGCGCTAACGCACGTCGCCTGAAAAGTACCAGAAGTATGCCGCTTGAAAGATGCCGATCAGAAGCCCAATCACGGCACCGAAGAGTTCAATTGTTTTAAGGTGCTGCTGCGCGACTGAGAGCACTAATTCTTCGAGCTTCTCGACCGGGTAGGTTGAGACCTTGCGGCGCACTATGCCGCCGACATCGAACTCGTTGATCGCGATTGGCAGCCGCTCGCGCGCCGCGGAAGTGATGCGCTCGGTCAGCGCCGCCGACGCACGGCGCACCGTCGCTTCGGGGACGTGGTCGGAGATACGTCCGATGGGCGCGACCAGCAATCGCTCGACCTGCGTGCTCAGAACAGCATTGATAGCGCGTGCCGTCTCTTCGCGTGCGAGCACAGACAGCAGTCCTTTCGCGAGAAAATTTTTGAGCCTCTCGGCAGAGTCAGGACTGGCGTGTTCGAGAATCGCGCGCAGAGAGTGCGGGCGTACCCGCGCGAGCGCGTCCGTGGCGTAAGCCGAGACGGTGTTCGTTAGTTCCGGGCTGCGCGCCAGCGCGAGGACGCGCGACGCGATCTGCTCCTTAATCATCAGCAGTTTGTCCGGCGCAACCTGTCCGACCAATTCATTGATGGGCCGCGCCAGCACACCGTCAATCGTCGCGTCGAGAAAACTTTCCGCCTCCTGCTCGAACGCTTCGCCGCGCAGGAATTCATTGACGCGGCGCGGCAGAGTCTTGTCCACCATTTCATCGACTTCGTGGTGGATTCGGTCGCGCGACACGAAGATTTTTTTGAAGAACGAGAGTTGGCCGTAGTATTCATCGACCTCGCGTTTGATCAGCGCGCCGATCTGCGTGCGTGTCTTCGGGTTGGTCGCAATGTCGGCGAGGTGCTGCACGATGGGCGGCACCTGCGCGTCGATCCGCTCTTTGATAATCGCCACTGCTTCGGGCGTGAACATCTCGGCGAGCGTCGCGCGGCTGCCGGCCAGTTCGTCCAGCCGAGCGCTGACGAAGTCGCGCACCTTTGCCTCAAAGCCCGCTTCGGTGACGACGCCGCGGAACCGCTCCTCGACGAAATCAAGCGCCTGCGCGAACGCCTCTTCGCCGACCGTCTCGCCGAGTCGTTGCGCGAGGATTTCGTCAACCCGGCGGTCGACAAAACCATTGACCGCGTCGATAGTTTCTTCACTCTTCAAAACATCGGCGACATACTCCCCAACACGCAGTTGCAGCGCGGCGACGGCTTCGAGCACGGGCGCGCGCACCGCACGCGGAAGCGCCTCGATGAACGACGGATACGGCGTGCCGAGCATTTCGTCGGTGTAGGAATTAACCAGACTCTCAACCTTGCGCTGAAGAAAGCCCTGCTCAAAGAGGGCGCTGACGATGGTCTCCTGCGAGACCAGTTCATTGCCGACGGCGTTGCCGATAGTCTGCGCCAGGCGCTCGCGGTGGCGCGGAATCATGCCCTGCGGCCAGACCGTGATCCCAAACATTTGAACCGGGTGTCGCGGGCGGAAGAGCATCCTGATCGCGAGCCACGCCGCCCCGTACCCATGCACAGTGGCGATGACGACAATCGCCACGATCAAAATTATTTTGTACGTCTGGTTGTCGATGAAGTGTGCCCCTCCGGCGAACCCGGCGTAAGATTCCTCAAGAACGGGCAAGATGCTAAACGCAGGGACGAAGCGAGTCAACACAATTAGCGCGAAGCGCTCCGGGTCGAAGACAGCTAATCTATTTTGATTTCCAATGTATACGGCGCAGCAGCATACGCGTCGTTCGCATGTCCGACGTTGATCTGATACTGCCCCGTCCTCGGTAACTTCCCGGACCAATCGTTGACGTTATCCGCTCCGGCCAGGGCTTCATAGTTCTCCGCGCCGGGCGGGACGATGCGTGCGACCGGCACGCCCTCCAGATACACAGTCAATGTCTGACCGGCGCCCGCCCGTAGCAGGTAGATGTAACTGGCACCCCAACGTGCCTGGCCTTTGATGACCGTCGAGTTACGGCCCCTCTGAAAAGTCACCCGCTTCATGACATGCGTGCCCTTCTGAGCGAACACGACATGTGACATCCCGACACTGAGGAGAAGAGAAAGAATGCACTTGATGATGACCAAAGGCTTGTGTCTGCTCATGACCATTACTCCGTTGGAAGCAAAACTCTTATGGCCGCGCTTAAGGGATTGTTTGTTGTATTGCGCCGTTGCCAGAGCCGAGTTTTCCTAATTCTTCCAATAACACGCGCACCACTCTTATGTGGCTGCGGAATAATTCTTTCTCTCCCTCTACTACATCATAGCCTTCTAGCTCTGCGTTTATTTTAGATAACTCGGCAAGATCACGGGCTGCTATCTCAGCGTATTCGTATTCTCTTCCTTCGATGGCAGCAAGCCCGATGCTGTAGAGGTAAGATTCCAGGTGATCAAGGTCGTGTTCGACCTTCCCGGTAGTGATTTCTTTCCGCAATAAGTAAGCGCTGGAATAGGGAGAAGGGGCATGCAGCCATGCGTGCCAAGCTCGGGTAAACTCTTTAGACACTCTCATGATTCATACATTGCCTTCACAAGCGCAAGCAATCTAACATTAAATATGCCCTTGCTGGTGGTGGTTTTCAGTCTGCCGAACATTACCGCGCGACGTTCTCAGGTGTTTACTTGCGTGTGGCACTACACATGAGCGACCCTTGAGTGTGTCGTTACCACGTGCGAACGATTACGCATAAGCTGACCGACTAAATTTTAATTCGCTCTTAAGAACTTTCAATGACGCGCGATTTTAACCGTCCTCATCATTTCCAACAAACAGGAGCGCAACGGTCTTGCAAGCACACGACTCGGAATCATTCGACAAGCATCCATCTCTCATCATCAGAGAACGGCATCCGTTCAACGCCGGGCCGCCGCCCGAACTGCTGCGCCGCGCGTTCATCACGCCGCGAGAACTTTTCTTTGTGCGGAACCACGCGCCCGTCCCGGCTATCGACGTGGCGAACTACCAATTGCCGGTGAAGGGTCTGGCACAGAACGCCCTCAGCCTTTCGCTCGACGAATTGCGGCGCTTCCCGAAACATGAAGTGATCGCGACATTGCAGTGCGCCGGCAACAGGCGCGACATGATGACGGCGGTTCGGCCAGTCGCCGGCGAAGTCCCGTGGGGCGCGGAGGCGATTAGCAACGCGGTTTGGGGCGGGGCGCGTCTGCGCGACATTTTGGACATCGCGCGCGTCGAGCGAGAAGCGCGACATGTTGCTTTTCTCGGCCTTGATGAGATTAACAAGCAGGGCGTGCGGTTCGGCTTCGGCGGGTCGATTCCAATCGAGAAGGCGCTCAGCCCAGAGGTCATCCTGGCTTATGAGATGAACGCCGAGGCGCTCGCGGCGGTTCACGGCGGGCCTCTGCGCGTCGTGGTGCCTGGCTATATCGGCGCGCGTAGCGTCAAGTGGATTGGCGAGGTGACGCTGCAAACCGAGCCTTCGGACAACTACTATCAAGCCCGCTCGTACAAGCTGTTTCCGCCGCAGACTACAGTCGACGACGTTGATTGGGAGCGCGGCTTGATGCTCGGCGAATTGTCGGTTAATTCGTTTATCACTTCGCCAGCTGAGGGCGCGGTTGTCGAAGTCGGGACCATCGTGGTTGAAGGCTATGCGACGGCGGGCGGCAACCGGCGCGTCGAACGTGTCGACATCTCGATTGACGGAGGGGCGACGTGGATTACGGCGAGGCTCGATGACGATGCATGTGTCACACCGTGGGCGTGGCGTTTCTGGGAGGCACAGTTGGATTTACCGACCGGCACACAAACGGTTGTCGCCCGCGCGTGGGATTCAGCCGCCAACACACAGCCCGCCGACGCCGGCACCATCTGGAACTTCAAAGGCTACATGAACAACGCCTGGCCCCGCGTCACCTTCGACGTGCGATAGAGGGGAATGATTGGCTAAGGATTGAAGACAACATACATTCACCGCGGAGTACGCCGAGGACGCTGAGCAGACTCCCAGCTTTTCAACTGATTGATGATGCTGTTTTTCATTTCTCCACGCCCTCTCGCGTCATTTGCGGCGAAATGCCGGGAAAACTATTTAATCACACCATACTTCGCATCGTTCGGCCGTTGGAATATCACTAGCCCATGCTCACCGAGAGGCTTGGGCGTTCGCCCGTGTGCGCCGAGCTTGGCAATAAACGAAAGGCGGTCAGCCCGACGACAACTCGGTCGCCGACGTGGAAGCTCGTCGCGGTGGCCTCCGGCTTGGGGCGTGTAGCGGTGATCGGGACACCGAAATCTGTCCCGGCGGTGTCGGCGGTGACGTTGTGGAGCCGTACGGTCAGCCGTTCGTAGGCGCCGACGAACTGAATCTCTTCGATGACGCCGCTGGTCAACCGACGATACCCGACAGGCAACGCTGCGGTCTGACTCAGGCAGACCTCTTCCGGGCGGAAGACGAGTTTGACCGCCTGCCCATCGCGGAACCGTGCCGCCTCCTCATGCGCGGCAATCGTCACCGCGCCGACCTCGACGGAACGATTGACGACGGTGCCGGGCAGCAGGTTGGCAGCGCCAAGAAACGTCGCGACGTACTCCGTCTCCGGGCGGTCGTAAATCTCTTCGGGCGTCCCGATCTGTTCAAGTCGCCCGGCGTTCAACACGGCGATGCGGTCACCGAGTTCGAGCGCCTCTTCCTGGTCGTGCGTGATAAAGATGGCGGGCACATTGACCTGCCGGAGCAGCGCGCGGATTTCGCGCCGGAGTCGGACGCGGGTCTGCGCGTCGAGTGCGCCGAACGGCTCGTCGAACAGTAGCACCTGCGGCTTGTAGGCCAGCGTGCGGGCGATGGCGACGCGCTGCTGCTGCCCGCCGGAGAGTTGTGCCGGGAATTTCTTACGGTGCTCTTCGAGGCGCACCAGTGTCAGCAAATTATCGACCGACTCTTTAATTTCGCGGCGCGGGCGGCGGCGGATGCGCAATCCGTAAGCGATGTTCTTCTCGACCGTCATGCGTGGAAACAGCGCGTAGGATTGAAAGATGACGCCGACGCCACGCTCGCGCGCCGGCAGGTCAGTCACATCCTCGCCGTGCAGCAAGACGCGCCCCGCGTCCGGCTGCTCCAGCCCGGCGATGATTCTGAGAATCGTCGTCTTGCCGCTGCCCGACGCGCCGAGCAGCACCAGCGATTCGCCCTCAGCGACATCGAAGCTGACGTCCTCTAAGACGCGCGCGCCGCGAAAGCTCTTACTCAGGTTGCGCACGCACGCCGTAGACTCCTGCCTCCGGCTCGCGGTCAACTCGAACGTTCTCTCTTCGTCGGGGACGGCTTCCAATATTCGGGACTGCATCACCGTACACCTCAATCCTTCTTACACGTTCGTCAACAAAAGAAACGTTGTCACTATAACTTATTGCAGTTGGATGCGACCAAAGCTTCAATACAGTTCACCGCTGAGTACGCTGAGGCCGCAGAGAAAACATTTAATCATCACCTCAGCAAAAGATTTTCAGTATCAAGGATGAATGAAGTAGATGTCAGATGTTGGATGTTAGATGTTGACCGGAACATCTGCGTATCCTGACTAACATCCAGCATCTGACATCTAACATCTGTCCTCGGTGGCTTTCACTTTTGCCTTTTAACTTTTTACTTTTGCCTTACTACATATCATGGCTCCGTTTTCTGAAAAACTCCATCGCCAGCAGGATCACGAAAGAGACGGCGGCGAGCGCGGCGGCGATGGAGTAAGCACCGACGTTATTGCGGTCGTCGAGCGAGCGGTAGATGAACAGCGTCGCGGTCTCGGTCAGTCCGCTGACCCCGCCACTGACGACCAGCACCGCGCCGAACTCGCCAATCGAGCGCGCGAAGGTGAGCGACACACCGTAGAGTAATCCCCAACGGATTGACGGCAGCGTGATGTGGCGAAAGGCCTGCCACGGCGTCGCGCCCATTGTGTACGCGGCGTGCTCCTGCTCGGTGCCGGCCTGCGCCAGTACCGGCATCACTTCGCGGACGACGAACGGCAGCGAGACGAACGCCGTCGCGAGCAACATCCCCGGCCACGCGAAAACCATCTTCATGTCGAGCGCGTCGGAGAGCGGCGTCAACCATCCCGCGCGTCCGAACAGCAGCAGCACCATCAGCCCGGCGATCACCGGCGAGACGGCGAACGGTAGATCGACCAGCCCGTTGATGAACCGCTTGCCCCAAAAGTCGTCGCGCACCAGCACCCACGCGACGCACACACCGAAGATCGTATTGACGAGCGTCGCGCCGACGCTTAAGGCAAATGTCAGCTTCAGCGCGCTCACAGCATCGGGCGAAGTCAACTGCTCCCAAAACAATCCGAAGCCGCCCGCGAATGCCCCCCAGATAATCGCGGCCAGCGGGCCGACCAACAGCACCGCCGCGTACAGCACCGCGATGGCAATCAGCGTCACCTCGACCAAGCCGAGACGCGCCGTTTTGCCGCGCTTCGTCAACACCTCAGGGCGCGCCGTTTGATGATGCGACGTGTCAGGGAATGGCATACTCGATGTCCCAACGTTTCTGCATCCAGTCGACAATCACGATCAACGTGAATGAAAGAGCGAGCAGCAGAATCGACATCGCGCTGGCGCCGCGCTGGTTGTACGATTCAAGCTGTCCGAAGACGTAGACCGGTGCGGTCAGCGTGCGTCCCGGAATGTTGCCTGCGACGACGATAATCGAGCCGAACTCGCCGAGCGCACGCGCGAAGCTGAGGAGCGACCCGGTAACGACGGCAGGCGCAATCGCCGGCAGGATGATGCGGTGAAAGGTCGTCCACTTCGACGCGCCGATGGTGTAAGAGGCCTCTTCCTGCGCCTTGTCCAACTCCATCAGCACCGGCTGGACGGTGCGCACCACGAATGGATATGTCACCAGTAGCAGCGCCAGCACGATGCCCGGCGTCGCAAAGATGACCTGCACTCCGTTCGATTCGAGCCATGCGCCGAGCGTGCGTTGCGGGCCATAGAGCACGACCAGCATCACGCCGGTGACGAGCGTCGGGATGGCGAACGGCATGTCGATCATCGCATTGAGCATCCCGCGGCCGGGGAAGTCGTAGCGCACCAGCACGTATGCAGTCAGCGTGCCCATCACCGAATTGATGACGGTTGTCATCACCGCTGTGATCAGCGTCAGACGGAGCGCACTGAACGCGATGCCATTGGTCAGGTCGCCCCAGAATGCCGCGAGGCCGTCGCCGAAGCCGCTCGCCAGAATCGCCGAGATCGGCAGCAGAATCATCAAGCCGAGGTAACCGACCGCCGCCGTGCGCAACCCCCAGCGACCCCACGGCCACCGGCGGATACTCACGCCGCGGCGCGGACTCGCTCTCGCCGGTTCGATCTTCGCTATGTCGACGTTCATTTCGCGGTCTGCATCTCCTCAAAGACTCCCGTGGATGGCGTCGATGCTTCACAATATAACGGAGGCTTTGTACAGTATAACGACGGGCCGGGTCAAGGCCTTGCTTGTCGATGGGTTATCAAAGAACCGCCTGCCGCGGGTTGGGTGAGTGCCGCCGAATCTGCCGCGTCGGGGCGGGTCTGGTGACCATCAATCGAACCGGCACGCTCCTCGGTCTGTGAGGTTGGGGCAGACTGAGTTTACACTTCAAAATGTTTGACTTTGCTCTGCGTCGGAGGCCGGTGTGTATAGCACAGCCGCCCGTGTTTCGGGAAGTCTTTTCTCGCCTCCAGCCTTCCATCTGACAAGCTTTGTGTGCGATGCTTTGGCGCGCCGAATCGAAATCATGTCGAACCGATTTGGTCTAATCCATTTTATCCAAGTCAACAACGGAGACGACGGAACTGATGCGTCACACTTCTTCACTATTTTCACCGGCGGCGGTCGTCATCTGCGCCATTGCGCTGTTCGCGGCGTGTGGCGGCAACCGAGACTCAGCGGCGACAAATGGCACGGCAACTAGCACCGCGACCAACACAGCAAACCGTAACACGCCATCCGCGACGACGGCAGTTTCGCCATCAGCCACGGCGGCGACAGCGACGCCGTCATCATCACCCGGGCAGTACGCCGACGGCGTGCGGCGCGTCACCATCGACGAGTTACGCGACGCGATGGCAAAGGGCGAGGCCGTCGTGATTGATGTGCGCGGCGTTCAGGGTTTTGCGACGGGTCACATCAAAGGCTCGCGGCTGATTCCCGAAGACAAGATCGTAGAGCGCGCGAAGGAGTTGCCGCGCGACAAGCTGATCGTCACCTATTGCGCTTGACCGAGCGAACACACGAGCGCCGGTGCGGTGCTAAAACTCAAAGGCTTAGGAATCAATAACACTGCCGCTCTCCTCGGCGGTTGGTTGGCATGGCGCGACGCAGGCTATCCGGTCGAACCCGCGAACGCGAAATGAGCGCGGTGACTAACAACAAACGGCAAGCAAGTCGACGGACAGTTACAGCAGTCAGGCATCAAGTGAAAAGGCAATCGTAGCAACCACAAAATTTGTCGCGGCGCACGAAGCATCGCCCGGAAGTCATCGCGGACTTGTGGGCGATGCTTTTTTGCGCGCCTTGATTTCACGATGCGCCCGGCGAAGTTAATTATTGCCTTGACGCGCCCGGCTATGCCACACTCCGCGCGCATTAAAATCGGGCTTCGAGCGTCTTTGTCCCGATGCTCTGCCGGATAGGCCGCCGAACGTGAGCGCTTCGCCTTCACGATTTCACGCAGGCGGCCTGAGCTTCTCGCTGGTGTTCATCAGCGGTTTTGCCCAAATACCTAAAACAGAACATGCATCAATGAGCTTCTCAAACCTGTTCCGTAAAAAATCCATCGCGCAGATTCAACATGACGCCGCCTCCGGCTACAGCGATGCCGAAACTATCGCCGGCGACCATAAGCTGCGCAAGACGCTCGGCGTCGTCGACCTGACTTCGTTCGGCATCGCGGCGGTGATCGGCGCCGGGATTTTCTCGACCATCGGCAATGCCGCGTTTGACGGCGGCCCGGCGGTCGTCTTTCTGTTTATTTTCACGGCGATTGCCTGCGCCTTCTCCGCGTTCTGTTACGCCGAGTTCGCTTCGATGATTCCGGTCGCCGGCTCGGCCTACACATACTCTTACGCATCGTTCGGCGAGTTGGTGGCGTGGATCATCGGCTGGGATTTGTTGATGGAGTACGCCATCGGCAACATCGCGGTCGCGATTTCATGGAGCGACTACTTCACCGGACTGATGAGCGGCTATGGCGTGCGCATCCCCGAATATCTGACGATGGATTTCCTAACCGCGCGGCGTGGTTTCGCGACGGTGACGGATTTGCTCGCTTCCGGGAACACGCTTGTGCAGATCGAGGCGATGACCGACATCGGTCCGGCATACAACGCATATCTCGCGTGGACGGGCGCGCCGGTTCTGTTCGGCGGTGTGCATCTGGTGTGTGACCTGCCGGCGTTGGCAATCACGCTCATCATCACGACGCTCGTCTTCGTCGGCATTCAGGAATCCAAGCGTGCGTCGAATATCATGGTCGCGTTGAAGCTCGCCGTGATTTTTCTGGTGATCGTGCTCGGCGCGTTCTACATCAACCCGGCGAACTGGAGTCCGTTTGCGCCGAATGGGGCGGCGGGAGTTTTGAAGGGCGTCTCCGCCGTCTTTTTCGCTTACATCGGCTTCGACGCGATTTCGACGACCGCCGAAGAGTGTAAAAACCCGCAGCGCGATTTGCCGCGCGGAATGCTCTATTCGCTGATCATCTGCACGGTGCTCTATATCTGCGTCGCGCTGGTTTTAACGGGCATGGTCAACCACAAGACGCTGCAAGTCGGCGACCCGCTGGCGTACGTGTTTGGTGCTGACGGTGTGAACATCCCGTGGGTCTCCGGCATCATTGCGGTCAGTGCCGTGATCGCGATGGCGACCGTGCTGCTTGTTTTTCAACTCGGACAGCCGCGCATCTGGATGGCGATGAGCCGCGACGGACTGCTACCGAAAATCTTTTCGAGCATCCACCCGCGCTTTAAGACGCCGTGGTTCTCGACTATCGTCACCGGCTTCGTGGTCGCGATTCCGTCGCTCTTTATGAATCTAAAGGAAGTGACCGACCTGACCAGCATCGGGACGCTGTTTGCCTTTATCCTCGTCTGCGCCGGCGTGCTGATCTTGAACGAGTCGCAGCCCGACATCGAGCGGCGATTCAAGACGCCGTATATCAATTCAAAATACATCGTCCCGGCGCTGCTCGTTCTCGTCTGGGCCGCGTTCTTTGTGTTCAAGCGCGACGCGGTGAACAACTTCTTCAGCATCGCAGACCCGACAGACGCGACGCTCGGCGCGTGGGAAGTGTTTAGTCACAAGATACCGCTGTGGCTCTACATTCTGTCGACGCCGGTCTTGGCCGTTATCTGCTTCAGAAAAAATCTGTCACTAATCCCGGTGCTCGGCGTGCTCAGTTGCGGCTACTTGATGACCGAACTCGGCATCACCAACTGGCTGCGCTTCTCGCTCTGGCTCATCGCCGGATTGATTCTCTATTTCGTCTACGGCTACCGACACAGTAAGCTGAGGGATGAGGGATGAGGGATGAGGGATGAATGGGTGATATTCACGGAGGTGTCGGATGCACAACGAGTTCACAGCCATCATTGAGCGTGATGAAGATTGGTTCATTGCTTTCTGCCCTGAAGTGCCGGGAGCCAACGGGCAGGGACATACCATCGAAGAATGTCGGGCTAGTTTAGCGGAGGCCATCAAGTTAATCCTTGAAGATCGAAGAGAGGATGCATTGCGCGGCGTCCCGCAAGACGCCATTCGCGAGACGGTTACGGTCGGATGAAGCGCAACTCACTGTTGAGGCACCTACGGCAGCACGGCTGTTACCTAAAGCGGGAGGGAAGCGAGCATTCTCTGTGGTGCAACCCAAAGACCGGCGCGGTCGAGGCCGTGCCGCGTCACACGGAAGTAGCCAATCTGCTTGCTAAGAAAATCTGCCGCAAGTTGTCCGTTCCAGAGCCGTAGGCGCGAAGCATCGCCGGTTGTCATGCTTTCCGATGATGTTGCCCCGACAGAGATTCAAAGACAAAGTCACACGGCTTGATAAATTCAACATCAGGCGGGAAATGCCGCTCGACTAACAGGAGATTGATTTCGTGCAGCTAACACTGCTGGCGCTCGGATTTTTGGCGATACTGGTCGCGGCTTATCGCTTATACGGCGGGTGGGTCGCGCGGCAATTCGCGTTGGATGATGCGCGCGTGACGCCGGCGAATGTGGTTAACGACGGCGTCGACTTTGTGCCGACGCGACCATTTTATCTTTTCGGCCAGCACTTCTCGGCGATTGCGGCGGCGGGGCCGATTGCGGGGCCGATCATCGCGTGTCAATTGTTCGGGTGGCTGCCGTGCCTGTTGTGGATTGGCCTCGGCGTGGTGCTGATCGGCGCGGTGCACGACTTTGCGAGCCTCGCCGCGTCGGTGCGTCACCGCGCGCAGTCAATCGCGGAGATTACGCGTGAACATCTGGGGGCGCGTGCCGGGCGGGCGATGATGGCATTCATCTGGATCGCGCTCATCTATGTGATCGTCGCCTTCGCGGACATCACCGCCGGGACGTTCGTCGGCGGGACAGAAGAGTTGCAGGGAACATCAAGCACATTTAACGCGGGCGGCGCGGTCGCGGCGGCGAGCGTGATGTACTTGACGCTCTCCATCGTGCTGGGCCTGGTGCAGCGGTATCTGAACCCGCCGCTGTGGCTGGTGACGGTCATTTTCGTGCCGGCGGCGTTCGCGCTTTCATGGGCGGGCACGCTGGTGTCGAACACATTGCTCGTCGATCACAGGACGTGGGGACTGTTGATCCTCGTCTATTGTTGCATCGCGTCGGTCGTCCCCGTGTGGGCGCTACTTCAGCCGCGCGGCTATCTCGGCGGCTTCATCCTCTACGCGGCGCTCGCGCTCGGCATCATCGGCGTGCTGTTCGGCGGCTACGAAATCAGACAACCAGCGTTCAGGGCGTGGGACGTGGGCGGCATGACAGGCGCACTGTTTCCATTCCTATTTGTCTCTATCGCGTGCGGCGCGTGTTCGGGGTTTCACGGCCTCGTCTGTTCGGGTACGACATCGAAACAGATTGACCGCGAGTCGCACATCAAAGCGGTCGGCTACGGCGCGATGCTCGCCGAAGGTTTCGTGGCGCTGATCGCACTCGTCACCATCATGATCGTCGCACAAGGCGATTTGCCGAAGGGCGCGACGCCTGGAAGAATTTACGGCAACGGCATCGGACAGTTTTTGACGCTCATCATTGGCAGAGATAATCTCGCCTTCGCGGTGACGTTCGGCGCGATGGCATTCTCGACGTTTGTGTTCGACACGCTCGATGTCTGCACGCGCCTCGGTCGCTATATCGTGCAGGAGTTGTTCGGCTGGAAGAGTAAAGCCGGGGCTGTCGCCGGGACGCTGTTAACGATGGCGCTGCCGTTCTACTTCGTGATGTTCGCGCCGCCGAATTCGTGGTCGAAGTTCTGGACTTTGTTCGGTGCGTCGAACCAATTGCTTGCGGCGCTGACGCTGCTTTCCATCACCGTCTGGCTCTATCAGGCGCGGCAGCGCATCGCGTTCACGCTCGTCCCGATGATCTTTGTGCTGGTGATTACACTGTGGGCACTCGTCAGTCTCGTCATTGCCAACCTGCGCGTCACGAAAGTTATGGCCGGGCAGTTCGATGTCGAGTTTGTGAATGCGGTCGCGGCGGCGGCGCTTGTTTTACTCGCGCTCTACCTGGCCCTGCTCGCGCTCGTCAAGCTGCGCTCCGACCGGCGGCAAAGTTCGCTCGTCCCCGCTTGAAATGTTCGGAGTCAGGGGTTTGAGGCCATCAGTCAAACCGCTCAGCGATTGGTTTCGACTTTAGACTCAAGACTTTAGACTCTCGACTCGCCGTTGGACTTCGGGCCAGTTTTCATAGATAATGCCCGCTTTTAGCGCGACTGAATAAACAAGCTGTATGGACGAGGACGCGCTCACCCGGTGCGTCCTCGTTTGTGTCGACTACCGTCTGAGGGGCGCGCTCGGTCTCACCAGCGACTCGCCGGAAGTATTTAACAACCAGAAAGGAATCGTGTAATCGTGGAACTACCGCTGATCCTGATCATCAGCTTTCTCTCGCTCGCCTGCGCCGGCTTCGTGACTTCAAATGTCATGACCCGCCGCGCGGCGGCGACGGGGATGCGCCGTCGTACTCTCGGATTACTCAGGGAAGGGGCGTCGTCGTTCACACGCCGGTGGCCGTTATCCGGTTTACACATTCCTGACGCCCTGTCGACGCGCGCGATGGGCATCGCCGCGAGCGGGGCCGTGCTGTTGTCGAGCGCAGTGACAGCGCTGGCTCAATCGCCCGATGCTCCGCCAGCGCACCGACCGGGCGGCGAGGCCAATCTGATTCTTCCTGATCTGTCGCAGGTCACGTTCCTCGGCTTAGACGGACGCACGCTGCTGATGTTGGGACTGGTGGTCTGCGTCCTCGGCCTGCTGTTCGGCTTGGCGATCTTCGTTCAGTTGAAGAACATGCCGGTACATCGCAGCATGCGAGCGATTTCGGAGTTGATTTACGAAACATGTAAGACCTACCTCATCACGCAGGGGAAATTCATTCTTATTCTCGAAGCGTTCATCGCGGTCGTGATCGTGCTCTACTTTGGCGTGCTGCTCGGCTTCGAGCCGTTGCGCGTCGCTATCATCCTGATCTTCAGTCTGGTCGGCATCGCCGGCAGCTACGGCGTGGCGTGGTTCGGTATCCGCGTTAACACATTCGCCAACTCGCGCACCGCGTTCGCCAGTCTCGGCGGCAAGCCATATCCGATCTATGCGATTCCTTTGAAGGCGGGCATGAGCATCGGCATGCTGCTGATCTCGGTCGAGCTGTTCATCATGCTCTGCATCCTGCTGTTTATCCCGCGCGATTACGCCGGGCCGTGCTTCATCGGCTTTGCCATCGGCGAGTCGCTGGGTGCGGCGGCGCTCCGCATCGCGGGCGGCATCTTCACCAAGATCGCTGACATCGGCGCCGATCTGATGAAGATTGTCTTTAAGATCAAAGAGGATGACGCGCGCAACCCCGGCGTGATCGCGGATTGCACCGGCGACAACGCGGGCGATTCGGTCGGCCCTTCGGCAGATGGCTTCGAGACCTACGGTGTGACCGGCGTCGCGTTGATTACATTCATCCTGCTCGGCGTCCGCAGCGAGACCGTGCAGGTGCAACTGCTCGTCTGGCTGTTCGTGATGCGCGTGATGATGATCGTCGCGAGCGGGCTTTCTTACTTTGTCAATGAGGCGATTGCCAAAGCACGTTACGCGGGCGCCGACCGGATGAACTTCGAGACACCACTGACATCGCTGGTATGGATTACATCAATCGTCTCGGTGGTGCTGACCTACATCGTGTCGTACTTCATCGTGCCGCTGCTCGGCGGCGATTCGTCGCAATGGTGGAAGCTGGCGTCAATCATCTCGTGCGGCACACTGGCCGGCGCGATCATCCCGGAACTGGTCAAGGTCTTCACCTCGACCGAGTCGCGCCACGTCAAAGAGGTCGTCACGTCGTCGCGCGAAGGCGGCGCGTCGCTCAATATTTTGTCGGGCTTAATCGCCGGCAACTTCTCGTGCTACTGGCTCGGCCTGAGCATCGTCGCGCTGATGTCAATCGCATATCTGTTCAGCACCCAAGGGTTGGAATCGTTGATGCTCGCACCCGCCGTGTTCGCCTTCGGTCTCGTCGCGTTCGGCTTCCTCGGCATGGGGCCGGTGACGATTGCCGTCGACTCGTATGGCCCCGTCACCGATAACGCTCAGTCGGTTTACGAACTGTCTTTGATCGAGCAAGTGCCGAACATCGAGGCGGAAATCAAAAAAGAATTCAACGTCAACGTCAATTTCGAGCGCGCCAAAGATCTGCTCGAAGAGAACGACGGCGCCGGCAACACATTTAAGGCGACCGCGAAGCCGGTCTTAATCGGCACGGCGGTGGTCGGCGCGACGACCATGATCTTCTCGATCATCATGGGGCTGACGCACGGACTCGAAGCACAGTACCTGAGCAATCTGTCGCTGCTGCACGCGCCGTTTGTGCTCGGACTGATTACCGGCGGCTCAATCATTTACTGGTTCACGGGCGCCTCGATGCAGGCCGTCACCACCGGCGCGTATCGTGCGGTCGAGTTTATTAAGGCCAACATCCAGCTTGAGGGCGTCGAGCGGGCGTCGGTCGAAGACAGCAAAAAGGTGGTCGAGATTTGCACCAAGTATGCGCAGAAGGGGATGTTCAATATCTTCCTGACGGTCTTCTTCTCGACGCTCGCGTTCGCCTTCGTCGAGCCGTACTTCTTCATCGGCTATCTGATTTCGATTGCGGTCTTCGGTTTGTATCAAGCGATTTTCATGGCTAACGCGGGCGGCGCGTGGGACAACGCGAAGAAGATCGTCGAGGTCGAGTTGAAAGCGAAGGGCACGCCGCTGCACGATGCGTGTGTGGTCGGCGACACGGTCGGCGACCCGTTCAAGGATACGTCGTCGGTGGCGATGAACCCGGTCATCAAATTCACGACGCTGTTCGGACTGCTCGCCGTCGAACTGGCCGTCGAGATGACGCGGACACAAGGCTCTACCGTCACGCACGCCCTGGCCGCTGTCTTCTTCCTTATCTCTGTCGTTTTCGTCTGGCGCTCGTTCTACGGAATGCGCATCGGAGCGGAGAGTCCAAACGATCCGAAGGTTGCGCGCATCGAGGCATCGCAAATGCCGAGCGCGGAATAGCGGCTATGTGAACGGCATGCGTGTTCTTTCGAGTTCATTCGTGGCTGAACGCTTACGTTTTCCTTAACAGTCGTCGTACATCGACGGGAGTTTACTAATCGTGTCTGTCTCATACGCCAAAGCTGAAACGTTAATCGGTGCTGTGCTCGCTCCGCTGGACTTGGCACGCTCGGTTATTCTCGTCGTGGCCTTCAGTCTGTTGACGGCGCTCGCGGCGCAAATCGTGATTCCGCTGCCGTGGACGCCGGTGCCGATTACAGGACAGACGTTCGCGGTGCTGTTGACCGGGGCGCTCTTGGGGTCGCGGCTCGGCGCGCTGGCAATGATCGCGTATTTAATCGAGGGCGCGAGCGGGTTGCCGTTCTTCCGCGGCGGAAGTGGCGGCGCGCACTATCTGCTCTTTAGTCCGACCGCCGGGTACCTGTTGGCCTATCCGGTCGCGGCGTTCATCACGGGGCTGCTCGCGGAGCGAGGTTGGGACAAGCGCTACCTGACGGCGGCGGCGGCGATGGGCATCGGTTCACTGTTGATTCTCTGCGGCGGCTGGGCGTGGCTGTCGCTCTTCTTCAGGACGCCGACCGAAGCCTTCGCCGCCGGCGTCGCGCCGTTCATCATCGGCGACATCATCAAGATCGCGCTCGCCGCGGCGGTGCTCCCCTCCGGCTGGGTACTGCTGCGCCGGTTACGTTAAGAGAGAAAAGTTTACGGCGCTTTGAAAAGACCGAAGCCTGTCTTCATTATTGAGGTGTAGTTATGCCAACCAATGCACGCGAGTTATACACGTCCGCCGTCCGGCAATTGCCCGCCAAAGAACGTCTGCAACTTGCCGCATTGATTCTTGAAGATTTGACGCGCACGCCCGAAACGCTCGACATAGACGACGCATGGAGCGACCAGGACGAACAAGATTTGACCGCCTTCGCCCTCGCTCATGCCACTACGCAGTACGAAAAAGATGGCGACCTCGTATAAAGCAGGCGACCTTGTGACGCTCGACTTTCCGGGCGTCACCGGCACAAAGCGGCGTCCGGCAGTTGTCTTGTCATCTGCCGCCTACCACGCGGCACGCCCCGATGTAATCGTTGGCTTAATCACCAGCCAAACTGCTGGAGCTATCGCCTTCACTGATTATCTTTTGCAAGATTGGCAAGCGGCAGGCTTGCGACTCCCTTCCGCGTTCCGTGCTTTCCTTGTCACCATCCCGCGCACCGCGACGGTCGCTCGTATCGGTAGGCTTTCAGACGCCGATTGGCAAGAAGTTCGCGCCCGTATGCTAATCACGCTTGACGTGGTGTAGCAGAAACAGCATTAGCATGTTACGGCGCTTTACAAACGACCGAAGCCCATGACCGGTTGACGCCGGTCATGGGCTTCGCTTTTGGCACTGATGTTTTACTGTCTATCCGGCGCGAGGGACTGACTGTTAAATTCTGGCATCCGGTTGCGGTCAGATAGCAGGGAGACAATCCGCTACGGGAGTAATGCAAATGGAAGTAATCAAAGTGCGCTCGCGCGAGCGCGAAGAGATGGTTGAATTTACGGACGAAGTGCGGCGCAGATTGAAAGCGGCGGGGGCGCGCGAGGGCGTGTGTGTGCTGTTCGTGCAACACACGACCGCGGGGTTGACCATTAACGAGAACGCCGACCCGGACGTGTGCCGCGACATGCTGCACGGCTTACGCACGCTCATCCCACAGCACGGCCTGGACTTTCGTCACGCTGAGGAGAACTCCGACGCGCACATCAAAACGAGTCTCGTCGGGACCAGCGTGACCGTGCCCTTCTCCGACGGTCAACTCCTTCTCGGTCGGTGGCAGGGAATCTTCCTCTGCGAGTTCGACGGCGGGCGCGAACGAGAAATAATTATGCAAATACTTAAAACAGAAGTACTGAGTGCTGAGGACTGAGCCAAAGCAATCTCGCTTAAACTCAGTACTCAGCACTCAGTACTTCTGCGTTACCATGCGCGCGACCAGCGCGGGCCTTCGTGTTCGGTGTCGCGAAGTTTCGCGTCGACGCCGGCGCGGAGTTCGAGCAAGCGACCGAGCAGCCACAGCAAATCAGACAGGCGGTTGAGATAGGCAATAACGTTCGGCCCTGTGTCCTCGCCCGCTTCGGCGAGTCGGACGACGTGGCGCTCGGCGCGGCGGCAGACGGTCCGCGCGATGTCGTAGGCCGCCGCCGCCGTGTGATCGCCGGGCAGCGACCAGTCGGACAGAATCCCTTCTGTGCTCTCGATGCGGTGGACGTGCGCCGTCAGCGATTCGACCATCTCCGGCGTGACGTAGAGCGGCTCCTTTTGGCTGCTCTGAGGGTTCGCGATGGAACCACTGACGGCGAACAACTCTCGCTGGATGTGCTTGGTGATATCACGTACCTCGGCGTCGTCGCAGATTGAGCGCGCAAAACCCATCACCGAAGTCAACTCGTCAATCGTACCGTAAGACTCGACGCGCAAATCAGCCTTTGAGATGCGCTCGCCGCCGATCAATCCCGTCTGACCCGTGTCACCGTGTTTCGTCGCAATGCTCATTTCAAATACTCCTTATGTCATCCTAACCATCGGACGAGTCACTCACATCGCGCTATATCTTTGCTGCCTTCTGAGCAGCCACAGAAAGACAGGCCCGCCGGCAAGCGCCGTGATCGCGCCGACCGGCAACTCGCCCGCGCCGAGTAGGGTGCGCGCGATGGCGTCGGCGACCATCAGGAACGCCGCGCCGAGGACAAATGAGCATGGCACGACGATTCGCACGTCTTCGCCGAACAACAGGCGTACCGCGTGCGGCACGATCAAACCGACGAAGCCGATGGTGCCGCCGACCGCGACCGTCACGCCGATAATCAGCGACGCCGCCGCATAAACCATCCGCTCGCTGCGCCGGACGTTGACGCCCAGACTCGCCGCCGTCTCTTCGTCCACTGCCAGCAGATGCAGGTCGCGCGCCATCCACAAAAGTATCATCCAGCCGGGCACCAGAAAGATCAGCATCCGCCACACCAGATCGAAGCCGACCACGTCGAGGCTACCGATCATCCACCGCAGAATTTGCAGCGCGCGTGTGTAGTCGGTGAAGTATTGAATCACGACCACGCCCGCCGCCGAAATCAGATTCAGCACCACGCCGGCGAGCAGCAACGCGCCCGGCAGTACAACCGCGCCGGAGGCAGTGCGAGCCAAACGATAGACGATCAACACCGCGACGCCCGCGCCGACGAACGCCAGTAAGAAAACCATCGGCAGCCCAGCGACTTTCGCGCCTAAGCCGAGCGCAATCGCCACACTCGCGCCGAGCGCCGCGCCGCCCGACACGCCGAGCGTCAGCGGTTCGGCCAGCGGGTTACGAAACAGCGCCTGCAACGCCGCGCCGACCATCGCCAACGACGAGCCGATGATGCCCGCCATCACGACGCGCGGCAGACGCAGTCGAAAGAAGACCATCCGCGCCGTCTCGTCCGTCCTCAGCGCCGCCAGGTCGAGCGGCTTATATCCGACCCACAGCGCCGCGAGCGTGACGATCAGCAGCACACCCGACAGTGCCGCAAGCGCCCGCCACAAACGGACTCCCGGCATTTGCGATTTGCGATTTGCGATTTGGGATTGATGGTTCACAACTTCGATTCGCGATTCAAATGAGGATAGTGGGGCAAGCCTTGAGAGATGAGCCGCAGATGAACGCGGATACACGCGGATTAAGACCATTGATGTTCTGATTGGCGTCGATCCGCGCTCATCCGCGGCTACTCTTTGTCTCCCCTGATTGTTCCACTATCCAAATGGATTTTTGCCCCGAAGTTTGTAACACCAACGCTACACCTTCCAATCGAAAATCGATAATTCCTAAACCTCTGACCACACGAAGGTATGGCCGAAGGCCCGCCGCGCGCGGATGTGTGCGTCGCCGTATACATCAGCGAGCACTTGATCGCGTAACACTTCGGCGGGCGCGCCCTCGGCGACGATGGCGCCGCAGCGCATTGCGAAGACGTGATCGAAAACCGGGTCGAGCAGTTGCAGGTCGTGCGTGATGATGAGCGCGGTGATGCCCCGGTCGTTGCGCAGGCGGCGGAGGTGACGCACCAACGCGGCGCGGTGCTTCAGATCGAGCGCCGACGCCGGTTCGTCGAGCAGCAGACATTCCGGTTCCTGCGCGAGCGCACGCGCCAGCGCAACCATCTGCCGCTCGCCGCCGGAGAGTTCTGTCACGGGACGGGGCGCGAGATGCAGCGCGTCAATCGCCGCGAGCGCATCTTCGGCGATGCGGCGGTCGTGTTGATTCTCAAATTGAAAGCGCGAGACATATGGACTGCGCCCCGTCAACACCACTTCGAGCGCGGTGAACGGGAAGACGGTCGAAACGGTCTGCGGCACGTAAGCGATGCGCTTCGCGCGTGAGCGCGGCTCGATGGATGTGAGCGGAACGCCATCGAACATCACATCGCCGCGTGAAGGTTGCAGCAGGCCGCCGAGCAGACGCACGAGCGTTGACTTGCCCGAACCGTTCGCCCCGATCAGCGCGCCGAGCGTCCCGCGTGGCACGGCGAGCGATGCACCCGCGACCACCGTTGGCGCGTTCGCGGTGTATGCGAAATGAATACCCCGCGCTTCGATCAGTGGTGCGATGTTGTTCATCACTGACGTGGCTCCGGTGTCGAAATGTTTCCGTTTGGAGCCGTGGCCTCTGTTGAATGTGCGCGCGGGCCGTGTGACGCTTGCGGAAAAGCGCCTGGGTGGATGATCTCCGCGAAGCGCCGCGCGCTGTCACCGACAAACTGCGACGGATGAATCAGCGACATCTCGCGCAACGAATACACGCGCCCTTCGCGCACCGCGCGCACGTTCGGTAGTTCTTTCCAAACCGCTTGCGGGTCTTCGGCGAACGTCCCTTCGGCACCCTGCACCATGTCAATGATGATCTCCGGATCGAGGTCAACGATTGCTTCTTTGCTGATCTTGCCGTAACCGTTCTCGGCGGGCGGGGCGACTGACTCGCCGCCCGCCACCTCGATCAACTGCGCGATGAAGCTCCCTTCGGTCGCGGTGTACAAATCGCGCAGCATGCCGGGCACACGGTCAACGATGCAGAGCACGCGGCGCTTCGGCAAGTCTTTCGTCAACGCGCGAACGGCTTCGAGTTTGGCGTGCGTCTCGGCGGCGAGTTGTTCCGCCTCGCGCACATTGCCGGTGACGCGCCCGATCTCATAAATCGCGGTGAATGCATCCTCGATCTTGCGGCTCGGCACGACCAGCGTCGGAATCTTCAATCCGTCGAGCCGGTCTTTGATGAACGGCGCTTCGGCCTCGGTGACGATTACAAAATCGGGGCGCAGAGACGCGATGCGCTCAAGGTTGGTGTTCTGCCAGCCGCCGACGCGCGGCAATTGCGAGGCCTCCGGCGGATAAGCGCAGTAGTCGGAAACGGCGATCACGCGCGCGAACGCGCCGACGCCGTAGATTATCTCGGTCACACTCGGGCTCAGTGAGATGATCCGTGCGGGTCGAGCCTGTGGCTGAGGTGTTGAAGATGTTTCGCCTAGCAATGTTGCGTTGTTGCACGCCGGGCAGAAGGGAAGCAGGCACGACAGCAGCAGCATGACCATGCCCACGTTAAGCGGCGTGGGGCGGCGGTGACTGCCGTCGCGAACGTTGCAACGGCGAACGCCGCCCGCCTCTAAACAAATGGTATCTTTGCTCTTATCTCTCATATTTCTATGTGACTTACGCATCCTTAACCGGAGGCACGCGCCAGTTGTCACTTTCATCAACTAAGTCTCCCCAAATCGACCCTGACAGGATTGGGACAAAGTAGCACAGACGCTGCGGAAGAAGCGCCATCGTAAAAACGATTCAAGTTGGGTGCGATTAAAAGTGATGGTCAGCTTGAGCAGCAAATACTTAATAGCGTTCCTGTCTGCCGGAGAACACTAAGAAGCCGGAGGTGGACTTCCCTCCGGCTGTAGTTCAAACACGATTGTAAGAGTGAAAGGCTTTAACTAAATCGAACCGCGCGAGATTGGCACAGCGCCAGTAACTGGGAGCGCGGACGGCTCGTCCGCCACGAGCGCGTCAGAGCGCGAACACGACGCGCTCTTGATACTCAAGGTTGCGCGAGAGCGATGCTTTTTAGATGGCGTGCCGCAATCTAGCGGACGCTTCCGGTAGCGCTCCCAGCCATGCATCTGTCCCATTGTTATAAGTTCTGATTCAGCAAAAGATGTTTGTGAGGATGAGGGTTGTCAGGTAAGTTGCGGGGGAGTAAGTTGACTGCTCAAATGATGCCGCCTTTAATGCGTACCTTTTTCGCCTCGTCAGTATAAACTTTGATCTTCGTACCTTCTTTAATTTTTGCGTTGTTTCCTTTTTTCAGAAACCCGAAAACTCCGAACAATGCAATCAGAGCGATGGTGGTGCCGGTCTTGTCATCACCTTGTTTACCTTGTGAGGCACGTAGTTTGACTTTCTGATTATCAACGGTTGTCGTTGAGTCAACTTTGATGCCGAGTTTGCCGCCTTTGCCAAGCCTTCCGCTCTTCTCAGCAGCAGAGATTGTTCCTTTCGCAAGTGTGCCCTTCGCAATGACAATCTGATTGTTAACGACAAGATCACCATCAATTTTGAAGTTCACCAGATCGCCCTCAGTCGCTGTCTTACTCGATACCTCTTCAGTTATTACTACGGACAGCTCAGTCCCGTCAGGTATCAGAAACTCATCGCCCTGGATGCCGCCTGTGTTGGGAAAATGTCTGATGGTTGAAGCGGGCGCACTGATATGACCCGACAGTAGCGCAAGGATCAAACCGCCGGCGATTGTCTGGCGAACAATTCGGCTAATCAAAACACTCGAACGCTTAAACATAGTTCTATTCCTCCTGTTGAATGGCTCTTCATAAGTCGGAGACCACTTAATTCAAGCTCAGCTTTCAACGGGCAGACATTGTCGTGCGGGGTTGCAGATCGACGTTGGAAGATTTACCACCGCGATTGATCCGCAGACGGATTCGTCCCGAGTCCGCCCGTGCCAGCGCCGTCTCGATATCCGCCATGATGCGAACGGATTGTCCGTTAATTTCTTCGATCACGTCGCCGGTCTTGATGCCCGCAACCGCCGCCGGCCCAGATGCGTCAACATCCACCACGACCAGCCCTTTGGCTTTCGCGAGATTGAAGCGTGCGACTGTCTGAGGAGTCAGTGGCTCGACCCTTAGACCGAGCCTTCCTTTGCCGCTTATTCCTCGATCACCGGCGACGTTGCTTTCCTGATTTTTCCCGGACGCAGATGTGGCGTCGCCATTCAGCTTCTGCATCGAGCCGTCGCGTAGAACCGTCAGCGAAATTGCTTCGCCGGATCGGAGTCGCGCGACTTGACGGCGCAATTCTTCAGTATTAGTGATCGGCACGCCGTTAAGAGCCGTGATGACATCTCTTCGTTCCGCGCCTGCCTTGTCCGCGAGGCTTCCTTGCTCGACAGTGCTGACAAACACGCCGCGCGCATCCGACAATCCCAACGTGGCGGCGAGCATGGCGGTCATGTCCTGAACATTAAGGCCGAGATTAATGCGAGGCGTCTCGTTCGGAACTACGTTCGAGGGCTTGACAGGTGGCTTCCCTATCCTTCGATTTGAATTGACCGCGCGCACCAACTCCGGAGCCGCGCCTGCCCTACGCAGTTCCCCTACGATGTCATCGGTCAGCTCAAAATCAACACCGCGCTGTTTCACTTGTCGCACTAATTCGCTCGTCGTTAGACCACCGATTCGTATCGCCTCCAGCAGACCGTTCTTCGTGATCGGCTTTCCGGTCTGCGCGACAACGCCGGAGAACAGCAGCAGGGAAACCAGACCTGCCATCAGCACCGTCCGCTTTGAAATGCCAACTCGATCCTGCATTTTTCTGTTCATTGACATTTGCCTCTGTCGCTGTCGGTTGTGGTAAATAAGCCGACGGGCTTTCCTCGTCTTCAATTTTGCTTTTTACTTTTGCTTTCCTGAATGTTACTGATCCAAAGCGCGCAAGGCTTTGGCACGACGACTCGCACTGCTGCTGCTGTCGTCCGTCCTGGCGCGCTGACCCGAATCTCGCGTCCTCGTCTGTGGTCTTGAAGCAGCCTTTGGAGTCGCTTTGGAAGTTTCCTGTCTGCCGGTGCTTTTTGTTTCATCGGCGGGTGCGGAAGTTTCGTTGGGCGTTACAATCTCAATGCCCAAATCCTTCGCGTTGTTCGGTTGCGGAGCAGTTGTCTGATCTGTCGTCGAAGTTTGAGGTGTTTCCGCATTGAAGCCGCCGGTCGGAGCGGCTAATGAAGGTGTCTGGCTGACGACCGGCGTTTGTGCGGCAGGTGTGATGTTCGTTGGCGGCGCATCCGTCGTCAGTGAAGAGAGAGCCACGACGAGCGCGACTGTGGAAATAACGAGAAAGGAAAGAACGAGACCGGCAGCCGTATAATGTTTCCAGTTGAAGTTGCCCAAGACGCCGGGCATTCTTTCCGGTGTACCCTGGATGCTTTCGCTGCCTGACGCGCGCGCGCGCTCATGCTTGAAAGTAGAATTGCTGAACGTACCTGACGCGGAAGAATCGCCGCTTGACGCCAGACGTGTTCCTTTAAAGCGCTGCTCGTTTGAACTGACGGGAAATTCTTTACTGCTCGCGAGCACAATCTCTTTGGGTGTATTTTCATTGTTCCGCAATTCGACATGTCGCTCATCAGATCGCGCCGCACGCAATTGCGAATTGTCGTGCAACCTTCCGCTCACACCTGTGTCCAACAGAGCTTCGCGAAACTCGCCGGCAGATTCAAAACGGTCATGCGGGTTCTTCGCCAGCGCAAGCAACACGATTTGCTCGACGGGGCCGGGAATGCCAATTGAAAAATGACGAAGCGGCGGCGGCGCATCCTCAACCTGCGATTTCATCAAATCGAATTCGCTGTCGCTTGAAAACGGCACACGCCCCGTCAGCATCTCATAAAGCACGATGCCTGAAGAATAGATATCGGAGCGAGCATCAGTGTCCCGTCCCTTGACCTGCTCCGGCGACATATACTCGATAGTCCCGATGAGATGTCCGGCCCTCGTCATCCGCGATGATCCGAGCACGCGCGCGATACCGAAGTCCATCACCTTGACCGCGCCCGTCGCGGTGAACATCACGTTGCCGGGTTTCACGTCTCGATGAATGATGCCGAGACTGTGCGCATGTTCAATGCCTTCGAGAGCCTGACAAAACATCGGAATGGCTTGCTCGCAACGCATCGCGCCCTGACGATTGATGACATCGCCGAGCGTCTCTCCGCGCACAAATTCCATCACCATCAGAAAGTCGTCGCGGTGTCGAAAGAAACTATAGAGGGTGGCAATCTTTGGATGATTCAGTTTGGCGAGCGTCACCGCTTCGGCGCGAAATCTTTCGACGACCTCAGGTTGACCCGCCAGTTCCGGGCGCAGAACTTTAATCGCCACTTCGCGCTCAAGCATCAAATCAATGCCTTTGAAAACGGAGCCCATGCCGCCCTCGCCGATCTTTTCCGTAATCTTATAATTGCCAACAATGTTCCCGATCATTTTGCAAACTCCAACTCGCGGGTCACGCGCATCACTTTTGCATCCGTTATTTCCGCCGGCTCAACTTCGAGAATCCCGACCGTGATGTTGTCATGTCCTCCGCGCTCTTTCGCCAGCGCGATGAGTTTTTCGCAGGCTGCCGTGGGCGGCGCAGAGACCACCGTTTCTTTGATCTCCTGGTCTTCAACCAGGTCTGACAATCCGTCGGAACAAACCACAAACTTATCTCCGATACGAATTGGCAGAGGCGCATCCCATGTCGCAACCGAAACCTCCGGAGAACCGCCGAGCGCCGAGATGATGACGTTCTTGTCTGGATGTCGGCGCGCCTCTTCACGCGTGATAATTCCGTGTTTGACCAGCGACCCGACTATCGAGTGATCTTCCGTCATTAGATAAATCTCTTCGTCGCGCACGAGGTAGAGACGGCTGTCGCCGACGTTGGCTGAGACGGCAGAGCCGCGGTTAAGCGCCAGCGCCGAGCAGGTCGTGCCCATCCCACACAGTGCGGCATTTGCCGATGCCGCACTGTGTATTTCTCGATTCGCTTCCCGAAAGGCTTCGATCAGCGACGACTGCATATCGCCAACGTGGTCGTAGTAAACGCGACTGATGACGTCGGCGGCGGTGCGGCTGGCAATCTCTCCGGCAGAACTTCCGCCAACCCCGTCCGCGACCAACAGCAGGACGCCCTTGTTCGCCGTCAAGTTTGAATCGGCGGGGTTGATGTATCTGCCACAGTCTTCATTGATTTCGCGCTCGCATCCAATATCCGACAGCACGCTGGCGGCGACATCGTATCCATTCCAAACAAGTCCATAACCCGCTGTCTGCTTAGGTGGCAGCGCAGTCTTTACATGCTGAGCGTCAACGCCGTTGGAAAGATTGCTCTTCAGCTTTTTCCAAATACTGAACATACGCTTGGTCAAGCTCATGTTCTGAAGTCCTTTCAGGGATCGTCTTAACTTGCTTGTCAGCAATCTGGTCGGCGCTGAGGTTGTTACGGCTGAGTCGCACGGGCCAGGTCAATCGTGTATTCCTTCGTGTTGTCGGTGACGGAAAATTCCACTCGCTTATCCATGAACCCTTTGCGTTTGAGAATTAGTTCGACTCTCTTCCCCAACGGCTCCTTCACCTCGTAAGGCGTGACGCCCACTCTCTCATTGTTTCGATAAACCTCGGCTTCACCTTCAAAAGCCAGAACTCTCACCAATCTTAGGTCGCTCACTGCGGCCTTTGTTTCCCCTCTGTTCGCGGCGACTCGATTTCTCGTTGACGGGCTGGACGGTTGGCCGGTGACTACTACTACTGATGATGACGATGCTGGTTCATTGCTGCTCGTCGCCCAAATGTAGAGCATCGAACTGAATACAAGGACGAGCGCGCTGAGAACCGTCAGCAATTTCGCGTGCTCTCGAACGCGAGCAAAGAAGTCCGGTATGAATTTTGTCTGCTCATCAATCTCTAAATCCCGTAAGCCTCGAACATCCTCCAGCAGTTCTTCCACGGACTGATAGCGTTGTCCGGGCTGCTTCTTCAAACAGCGTGCGATCACGGTTTCAACCTCATTCGGTAAAGACGAATCGAAGTCTGACGGTCGAAGGTATGCACCGTTTTTTATTTGCTCGAAGAGAGTTCCGAGAGTTTCAGATTGAAAGGGAACCTGCCCCACAATCATTTCATAGAACAAAATCCCCAGCGCCCAGATGTCTGAGCGTGCATCGGCGACGCCACCCTTGAGCTGTTCCGGAGACATGTATTGAAAAGTGCCGATGACAACCCCGACTGAGGTTAGATTCGGTGATGACGCAGACTTGGCGATGCCGAAATCCAATAATTTCACTTCACCGGCGGGACCGATCTTGATGTTGTTTGATTTAATGTCTCGATGAATGATTGAATGCTGATGGATGTAGCTGATCGCTTCCGCGACGATTTGAAAAATCCTTAACGCGTGAGACAGAGGCAGAGAGCCGTTCGCTTTGATGTGTGCTTCGAGCGTCTCGCCGCCGACGTATTCCATCAGGATGCACGGTTGACCGGCGACTTCCGAATAATCGTAGAGCGTAGCGATTCCCGGATGATGAAGCCGCGCCTGAATGCGTGCTTCGTTGATAAACCGCTCGTGCCAACCGCCGCCGTGCGTCTGCAGAGTCAGCACTTTAATCGCCACCACTTTGCCGATCTTCGAATGCACCGCGCGATAGACTTCGCCCATCCCGCCCGCGCCGAGAAAGTCCACCAGTTGGTATTCGCCGATATGTGAATTGAGCAGGCTTCCCATTCGCATACTGTTTCGCCGTGCTTCCTTAATCTTATGAGACTGAATCTCCACACAAGAGCGTTCATCGCACACCTGACAGAGATTGCTTATAAGCGATCAGCCGTCAGCTTTCAGCTAAAACAAGATAACTCTCGCGGCGCGAAGCTCGGGCGAGACGCACTATAGGTGACTGGCTGATGGCTGATCGCTGAACGCCTACGATTGATTTTCGCGGCGACTGTTCGCTTGTTCCCGAAC
>JALZJL010000040.1 GCA_030859785.1 Acidobacteriota bacterium | reverse complement strand
GCTTCGGCGCGCTCGGCAATGCCCTGCTCGGTGGTTGGGAAGTAAGCGGCATTACGCGCTTTCAAAGCGGCGCGAATCTGAGCGTCACCGGCAACACCTCAATCGGCGGCCGACGCGCCGACTACATCGGCGGTTCCCTGTTGCTGCCCGACGGCGAGCGCAGTCCTGACCGTTGGCTTAACGTCGCCGCCTTCGACGAAGCGCCCGACACACGGCGCGGCAACGCGGGCGTCGGGATTGTGTCGGGACCCGGCTTACAGGTGTGGGATATATCTTTGCGGCGACGCTTCAGCTTCACAGAAAATATGAATTTACAGTTTCAAGCCGACCTCTTCAATGCCTTCAATCGCGCCAACTTCCTCAACCTGAGCTTGAATACCAGCAACGCCGACTTCGGTAGCATCACTTCATCCGCGCCCGGTCGCAACGTCCAGTTCGGCTTAAAGCTGACTTTTTAAAACGATGAAACAAGATTTCAAAATTTGGGTGTTGATGCGGTTTATCTTGACGCTGGCGTTGGTTGGCAGTTCAACCGGCGTGCAGGCACAACGGCAAGTCGCTTCGCGCCCGCCAGGGAAAGATAAATCCGTGCGGATGAACGTATTGTTCATCACGGTCGATGATTTGAACACTGCGCTCGGTTCCTACGGTCATCCGCTCGTTAAGTCGCCGAACATTGACCGGCTTGCCACGAAAGGCGTGCGCTTCGACCGGGCGTATTGCCAGTTCCCGTTATGCAACCCGAGCCGCGCCAGCTTCATGACCGGACGGCGTCCCGACACGACGCGGGTCTTTACAAACCAGACGCACTTTCGCGAAGCACTGCCCGATGTCGTGACGCTGCCGCAGATGTTCACCCGGCAAGGCTACTTTGCGGCGCGCGTCGGTAAGCTTTACCATTACGGGGTGCCTCTACAGATTGGGACGAGCGGTATGGACGATTCAGTGTCGTGGCAGGTTGCGATCAACCCGCGAGGTCGCGACCGCGATGAATTAGACCACGTCATTAATTTCGTTCCGGCAATCCGAAACATCGGCGGCTCGCTCACGCTGCTTGAGGGCCGCGGCGCGGACGAAGAGCAGACGGACGGACGGGTCGCGGCGGAAACCATTCGCCTCATTGAGGAAAACAAAGACCGCCCGTTCTTCATCGCCGCCGGTTTCTACCAACCGCATGTGCCTTCGCTCATCATGAAGAAGTATGTTGACACTTACCCGTTGGCGAAAATCAACTTGCCGGTTGAGCCGCCCACACATCACGCAATGGTTCCGCCGATTGCGCTCGCCGTCAAAACCCCGCACTACGGCGTCGAACCGGAGAAGCTGCGCCGCATGAAGCAGGCGTACTTTTCCGCGGTCAGTTTTGTTGATAATCAGATCGGACGTGTGATTGATGCGCTCGACCGTTTGAAGCTGGCGGACAACACAATCGTCGTCCTCTTCGGCGATCATGGATGGCTGTTAGGCGAGCACGGACAGTGGCAGAAGCAAAGCTTGTTTGAAGAATCGGCGCGCGTGCCGCTTATTATCTACGCGCCCAAAGCAAAAGGTAATGGGCGGGTCAGCCGACGCACGGTGGAACTCGTTGACCTGTACCCGACGCTCGCCGAACTATGCAATGTGTCTGCTCCGACGGGGTACGAAGGCACTTCCTTGCGCCCGCTGCTCGCCAATCCGAAGATGGCATGGAGAAGAGCCGCCTACACGATGGTGCAGCGCAGCGTCGAAGGCAAACCAGTTTTTGGTCGCTCGGTGCGCACCGAGCGATACCGGTATACGGAGTGGGACGAAGGACGACAAGGCACAGAATTATACAATCACAAAACAGACCCGCATGAGTATCGCAACCTCGCGGGTGACTCGAAATTTGTCGAGACCGTGGCCGTGTTAAAGCGTCTGCTGCGAGCTAACAGCCCGCCAAATCTCCCGGCAAAGGAGTCGAAAAACGAAAAACCATGAAACGAAAGTTGCTGCTTTGGCTGTGCCTAATGTTTGTTTCGGCGGTGACGGCGATGGCGCAAAGTGCGCGCCCGAACATTGTCTGGATCGTGCTCGACGATGCCGGTTCGAACACGGGCGCTTACGGCGACCGCTTCGCGCGCACGCCGAACATGGATCGCCTTGCGCGTGAAGGCGTGCGCTTCACGAATGCGTTCACGCACGCACCTGTGTGCGCTCCGAGTCGGTCGGGGCTAATCACCGGTATGTACCCGACAACCACCGGCGCGCATCACATGCGCTCGCAGTTGATCAACCCGCCGGAAGTTTTTACCGTTTACTTACGCCGGGCAGGTTATCAAGTCATCTGGCCCGGCAAGACCGACTTCAACTTTGCGGTGCCGCCCAACACCACCAACGTCACGCAGGGCTTGACCAATAACGGGCCGCCTGAGGCCTTCGACAGTCGCCGGGAGTGGACAGAGCAAGCGCCCACCGAACGCCCCTTCTTCGCCTACATCAACTTGGGAATAACGCACGAGAGTCAGGTAAGACTAAGGCATGAAGCGTTTGCTAAAGTCACGGCACGGCTTAAGCCGGAAGATCGCCACGATCCGGCGCAAATCAGTGTGCCGCCTTACTACCCGGATGCGCCGGAAGTGCGCCGCGATTTGGCGAACTATTATGACTTGATGACGGTGGCTGATTACCGCGTCGGCGACATCCTGAAGCGACTCGATGAACAGCGTCTCGCCGACAACACGATTGTTTTTCTCTTTTCGGATCACGGGCGCGGGATGCCGCGCGCCAAACGTTGGCTCTACGACAGCGGAATGCGCGTGCCGCTAATTGTGCGCTGGCCAGGCAAACTGAAAGCCGGAACCGTCATCGACAGTCTGGTGAGTTTTGTGGATTTTGCTCCAACGGCGCTTGCACTCGCCGGCGCTTCCATCCCCACGCGCTTTCAGGGACAGGTCTTCTTAGGTGAGAAGGCGCAAGCCAGACAGTACGTGTATGCGGCGCGAGATCGGATGGACGAAACATTCGACCGCATCCGTGCCGTGCGCGATCAACGCTACAAGTACATCAGGAATTACCATCCCGCATTGCCTTACACACAACCTATCGCCTACAACGAACTGAACCCGACGATGCAGGCGTGGCGCAG
>JALZJL010000431.1 GCA_030859785.1 Acidobacteriota bacterium | reverse complement strand
GTCCTCAAAGATTTGATCGACCGCCTGAATGAACGCTTCGGCACGCGCCTTCATACGCTCGCCGTCGAGAACAGATACTTCGGCTCCGAGATCGTCGTCGCGGGATTGATGACAGGGGCGTGCGTCGTCGCCGTACGTTCTCAGATCGAGGGCGACTTCGTCATCCTTCCGAGTAGCGTGCACAAGTCTGACGAGCCGATCATGCTTGACGGCATGACGCTCGAAGAACTTGAGCGTCAACTTGGCCTTCCCGTACACGCGCTCGACTTTGAGGCGTTCGCACGAATGCTTGGCCGGTAAAAGTAAAAGCAGGCGAAAACGGAAACGCCCCGCAGTGCTTCAACTGCGGGGCGTTTCTATGACTGAAGGCGCACACCAGCGCTAAAGGCTATGGCCTCTAAAAAAGAAGTTTCACCTGATAGCGAATAACGCGCCCGCCGCCGTCGGTGACAGGCGTGTTCGGGTTCAGGAAGCGCCCGTCAGCCGCCGTTGTTAAGTTGGAGTCAATGGTCCCGCCGCCGGGCGAGAAGGGGCTGATGCTGCCGGTGAGGTACTGCGGGTGGTTGAAGATGTTGTAGAACTCCGTGCGGAATTCCACGGACGTGCCCTCCGTCAGCCTCGTCCGCTTCAGGATGTTGACGTTCCAGCTGTTGATGCCGGTCGAGCGTTCCGTGTTGCGGCCCAAATTGCCGGTACGCCCGACGTTGGCGAGAAGGCCAATGAACCGCGCGTCGGCTGGGTTGATGCACGAGCCAGCCGCGCTCGGCGCGGTGGTGTAGATAATCGTCCCGACGGTCGTGATGCTGCACGGGTTGGTAGCGGCCACCGTCGAACCAGTGGCACTGGCGACAGTGATGAACGGGATGGCGCGCGTGCCCGGTTGCCCGTTCGGATTAAAGTCCGGGCGGTCGAGTCCGCCGCCGATGCTGTCAGCATCAAGACCGTTGAAGATCGTGTACGGCACGCCACTCTCGAACGAGGTGACGCCGGAAATCTGGAAGCCGCCGAGGGCGCGACCGACGAAACCGCGTTGCTCTCTGAAGAACGGAATCTCGTAAACATAAGTGAACGACGCGCGGTGCGGGCGGTCGAAATTACCGACCCCGCGATCCAAACGTTCTCCGCCAAGGATTGACGGCACTGCGGAATTTGCCGTCGTAGTGGCAACGCCGATGCCGAAGACATCGCTGGCGTTATCAATCAGCTTCGAGAAGGTGTAAGCGCCGGTGATCGTGAAGTTGTCGGCGAAGCGGCGGCGCACCTCAAGCTGTCCTGAATGATAAGTCGATGAGCCGCCGTTAGTACGGGTATTTCTTGTTCCTTGCAGGTTGTCCAACCGACCGGAGAGCGGACATAAAGTCCCCGTCGGAAATTGCGCTGTCGCTTGAGCTCCTGTCACATTCGTGCCCTGCGCGCAGTTCGGATACCCGGCGGGAATGGCGCTGCGGAGGGCCGCGGGAACTTGCGGATTAAGGTCTTCTTGGATAAACAGACGCGTGCCCTTCGAGCCGACGTAAGAAACATCCACGATGAGGTTGTAAGGCAACTCTCTTTGCAGCCCGGCGGAATATCGCTGGTAGTAGGGATTAACCAAGTTCGGATCAATCAGCGTTTGCCCGCTCAGCGGAGTGAGCGTGGCCGCTGTGCCCGGGAACCGGGTGCTGAAGTTTGATAGCCCGCGCGCGCCCGCATTAATCGACGAGTTGATGGTCGTCACAATCGTGTTGGGCGATGACGACGAGGCGTTGGAAGCGATGTTGTTGAAGAACGAGTCGTAACCGATCTGGTAGCCGGCCCGCAGCACCGTCCGGCGCTCGCCGACCAGCGTGCCGAGAATTCCTTCCGTAAACGACGGCGAGTAAGCGATGCCAATCGTTGGGGCGAAATTATTCTTGTCCGACTCGACTTGGTTGGGCTGGTTGAACGGCCCTGTGCGCGTCGTCGGATCGATGTTGAAGAGTCCGGTGAACGCGGGGGTTTGCAGCGTGTTGAACGGCGTGCCGAAGCGTTCGTAGCGCAGTCCCAGCGTCAGCGTCAATGCTTCAGTCGCCTTCCAGCGATCTTGAAAGAAGACCGCCGTGCGGTAGAGCGAAGGGAAGTAGAGCGAGCTCCCGAAGTCGCGGCTGACTGCCCCGCTCGTGCCGCCGAAATCATCGACGAAGTTGGCGAACGCACTGAAGCCCGTGCTGGTGCTGTAATTGAGCGAGCCGCGTTCGTTGAAGGGCGCGGACTGCGTGGCGATTTGCCGCAGGAAGTCAAAACCGCCGCGGAACGTGTGATTGCCGTAAATTTTGGTCGCCGTGTCTTGAATCTGATAGTTATTCGCCGTGCGCCCTTGCGGTAGGTTGACGGCGATACCCAGATTAGCCACGTTCGTCCCGAACACGATATTAGACAATGTCCCCCCGAGGCCCTCAGGATCGACTAAAGGGAAGCCGAACTGAATCCGGTTGTAGGCCAGACGCAACTCGTTTGTCACAGTCGGAGAGAAGACACGCGTGTAGGCCGTCTGGAAATTGTAATTGCGGTTGAAGGTGGCGGCGTCGAAGCCCTCAAATCCGGGTGTCGCCACCGGGTTGTCGCTCCGGTCAGAGATGAAACGACCTGAAAGCTGATCGTTGTCGCTGATACTGTGATCGATGCGGATCAGGTATTGCCGGTTGGTATTTAGCTGCGCGTAATTTCTGGTGAAGGTGCCAAACTCGATGTCGCCGCGATTCACGCCGCCCACGGTACCAAGCGCAATGGGGATCGGGCTGGCCGTCCCGACGGAGTTTGCCGTCACACCGAGCAAGAGATCGACGTTAGGGCTTGCGCCCGCGGGAAACAGTTGGCGCAATCGGGCGCGGCCTGCGGCGGTCGGCGTTACAAAATTCGCTTGGCTCGTCGAGCGCTGGCGGTTTTCTTGGTAATAGCCGAAGAAGAACGTGCGGTTGCGGACGATGGGACCGCCAAGAGTGCCGGCGGCGAAGTATTCGGTGCCTGAGGGCGGCTCGCCCCGCAGGATGTTTGATGCGACGCGGGATTCGCGGCTAGTCAGGGCGTCGTCCGTCCGCGAGTCGTAAAGGAACGACAGCGTGCCGTTGAAGTCGTTCGTGCCCGACTTGGTAATCGTGTTGATGACGCCGCCACCCGAGCGCCCGAACTCGGAGTCGTAGTTGGAGGTCTGGATAGAAACTTCCTGCACCGCGTCCGGGTTGGCAAGTTGGAGGCCCTGCCCGGCAACTGAGATGTCGTTGTTCTCCGTTCCGTCGATCAAGAAGTTATTCGAGCGGCTGCGCGCTCCGTTCACGGAGAAGGTAGCGATGCCGACGCCACTGCGGTTAGTGGAAATGCCGGGCAGCGTCAGGGCGAGCGCAGTCGGGTTGCGACCGGCGTAGGGCAGATCAACGACCTGCCGAGTCGAAATATTGCCGCCACGCACCGGCGCCTCGGTTTGCAGCGCAGCGCCCGCCTCTGACACTACGTCGACCGTAATCTGCTGGCCGCCGAGGGTCAGTTGCGCGTCCACGGCAGAGGTTTGATTGGCGTTAACAGTGACGTTTGTTTTCGTCAGCGCGCCAAACCCGGTCGCAGTAATTTGGACGGAGTACGTGCCGAGGTCAACGGCGTCGAAGCGATACGCCCCTTCGTCATTGGTGGTAGATGTGCGACTCAGCCCGGTGTCGCTACCGGTCAGTGTGATCGTCGCGCCGGGGACGACGGCGTCCGCCGGGTCAGTGACGACGCCGCTGACGGTGCCACGACTGGTCTGGCCTACCGCGACGAGCGCAAACGTGAGTAGGGTGGTGACGAAAACAGGTGCTCTCATTATTTTCACGTTAAAGTACTCCTCATGTGTCAGGTTGAAGATTCGCTAAGGATGGATCGCCGCACTATGTTGAAAATGGAGTCGGAGGTGCTCAGGGCAAGTTTTGCGCCATGCGCGGGCGAGCCTCTAATCTTCTCGAAATCCTAAGCATCCGAGTGACAATCAAATTCACTGGGAACAATTTTTTGGAAATGCATCCGAAATAATAGATATCGTGATGGCGGCTGACGGCTTGGAGACCGAGATTCCAGACAAGATTTAGCCGAGCGAACAGGCCACGGGCGGTGTGCTACAATCCGCCACGTTTCAGGCGCGCTCAATCACCTCACAGTCCACGACTCTGTAATAACTGACATGGCGGTCTCACCTGTAAATCAATTATCACTGACTCCGCTCGGCGCGGGCGATTTGATTGATCGCACGGTGCGGCTTTATCGGCGGCACTTCGCGTCGCTGGTTCGGACGGCGGCCCCGCCCGTCATCGTGTCGGCCATCGGCGTGGTGTTGTGGACAATCGGCGTCAAATCAATCGCGGCGACGGACAGCGGCGGGCGGCTCTTCGCTTACATCGCGCTGGCCGGCGGCGGGGTGTTGCTGATGGTGTGCGGCTACCTGCTGCACCTGATTGTCGTCGGCGGCGCATCGCGCAACCTGGTGACGCATCTGCTGTGGAACGAGCCGGTGTCGGCGCGCGCCATCTACCGGAGCGTCCGGTCGAGATTCTGGAGTCTGCTCGGCGCGACGCTGGC
>JALZJL010000354.1 GCA_030859785.1 Acidobacteriota bacterium | reverse complement strand
TGAGGCCGGCGCAAGCCTCGACCGTCAGGGCACAGGCGAGCGTCACCGATGTCAACCGGCAGACATGGACGGCGACGTCGACGATGCTGGTGCATCCGGCTGATCTCTATGTGGGCTTACGAAGCCAACGCACATTTGTGCAGCAGGGCGAACCACTCATCGTCGAATCAATCGTCACTGACTTGGACGGTAAAGCAATTGCGAATCGTGAAGTGAAGATGCGGTCGGTGCTGCTCGATTGGACATTTGAAAAAGGCGCGTGGGTGCAGAAGGAGACGAACCCGCAGGAATGCACGGTCAAGTCGGCGAGTGATGCGGTCAAGTGCACGATGCCGACGAAGGCGGGCGGCGTGTACCGCGTGACCGCGCGAGTGATGGACGACCGCGAGCGTTTTAACGAAAGCGAATTGACACTGTGGGTCGCGGGAGGAAAGCGCCCGCCGCAACGTGACGTGACGCAGGAGAGTATCGAGTTGATTCCTGACCGCAGAGAATATCGCGCGGGCGAGACGGCGGAGATTCTGGTGCAACCCCCGTTCTATCCGGCGGAAGGCGTGATGAGTCTGCGGCGTTCAGGGATGGTGCGCACCGAGCGATTCCAGATCAACGAGCCGTCGCACACGCTGCGGATTCCGATAGAAGATGCGTTCACGCCAAACGTCCACGTGCAGATTGATCTGGTCGGCGCGGCGGTGCGAACGGATGATAAAGGCGAGCGAAACGAGAAACTGCCGAAGCGCCCCGCGTTCGCAAAGGGCGAGTTGAATCTTTCAGTGCCGCCGCTCTCAAGAAAGCTTCAGGTGACGGCGACGCCGCGCGATACGGCGCTTGAGCCGGGCGGCGAGACGACGGTGAATGTCGAAGTGAAAGACGCGAGCGGCAACGGCGTCGCGGGCAGCGAGATTGCCGTCGTCGTCGTTGACGAATCGGTGTTGGCGCTGACCGGCTACAAGTTGGAAGACCCGGCGTCGATCTTCTATTCGCATCGCAGCGCGGACGTGAGCGATTACCATTTGCGGAAGGATGTGCTGCTCGGCAACCCGGAAGACATCGCCGCAAGGATGCAAGCTCAAGGCCCGGGTAGAGGCGGCGGGACTGGCGGCGGCGCTGGGGCCGGGATGGTAAGGGAGTCGGTGACAGTGGCAGACAACATATCGCCTGCTAAACGGACTGCGCCGCCAAGTGCTTTGCCGGTGAACGGCAGAGCATACGATGAGATGAAGGAAGTAGCGCAAGAGGGAATTCGTCTCCGCGAAAACTTCAACGCACTGGCTGTCTTCGCGCCTTCGGTGCCGACGGATGCGAACGGTCGCGCGGAGGTGAAGGTAAAAGTTCCCGACAACCTGACGCGCTATCGTGTGATGGCGGTGTCGGTCGCGGGCGGTAAACAGTTCGGCGCGGGCGAGTCGGCGATTACGGCGCGGATGCCACTGATGGTGCGACCGTCCGCTCCGCGCTTCCTTAACTTCGGCGACCGCTTTGAATTGCCAATCGTCGTGCAGAATCAGACCGACGCGCCGATGGAAATCAACATCGCAGTGCGCGCCGCGAACGCTGATCTGACGGACGGCGCGGGACGCCGCGTCACCGTCCCGGCGAATGATCGCGCCGAGGTTCGCTTCCCGGTTGCGGCGGCGCGCGTCGGCACCGCCCGCTTTCAAATCGGCGCGGCATCAGGTCGTCACGCGGATGCCGCCGAGATCGAGTTGCCCGTCTGGATGCCGGCGACGACCGAAGCTTTCGCGACCTACGGCGAGATTGATTCGGGGATGATTGTCCAACCGGTCAGAGCACCGTCGAATGTCGTTCCGCAGTTCGGCGGACTCGAAGTCAGCACATCATCGACGCAACTTCAGGCATTGACGGACGCGGTGCTCTACCTTGTCGCGTATCCATATGGATGCTCCGAACAAATGTCGTCGCGTGTCCTTGCGGTCGCCGCGTTGCGCGATGTACTGACGACGTTCAAGGCGAAAGGCTTGCCAAGTCCCGACGAGATGAAGACGGCGGTCGCGCGCGACATCAAACGTCTTCAGGGAATGCAGAACGACGACGGCGGCTTCGCCTTCTGGCGGCGCGGCGACGAGTCCTGGCCGTATGTCAGCATCCACGTCGCGCACGCGCTTGTCCGCGCGAAAGAGAAGGGCTTCGACGTGCCCGCCAGGATGCTCGATAAATCAAAGGCATATTTGCGCGACATCGAGAAGCACATCCCCACGCGTTACTACAGCCCCGAAGCGCGCCATGCTTTGATTGCGTATTCGCTCTCCGTCCGCCATCGAATGAACGACAGCGATGCGGCCAAGGCGCGCCGGGTGATGGCGAGCGCGGGACTAGAAAAGCTGTCGCTCGAATCGACGGGCTGGCTGCTCTCGGTGCTCTCAGGCGACGCCGCATCAAAACCGGAAGTCGAAGCGATTCGTCGTCACCTCAACAATCGCGCGACCGAGACGGCTGGGACGGCGCACTTCACCGATGGTTACAGCGACGGCGATTATCTGTTGCTCCACTCCAGTCGGCGCGCCGACGGCGTGATTCTCGAATCATTGATCGGCGACCAGCCCGCCAGCGATTTGATTCCAAAGATTGTGCGTGGTCTGCTCGCACATCGAACGAAAGGGCGTTGGGAGAACACGCAGGAGAATGTCTTTATCCTGCTCGCGCTGGATCGTTACTTCGCGGCTTATGAAAAGACGACGCCGGACTTCATCGCGCGCGCGTGGCTCGGACAGGCATTCGCCGGCGATCAACAATTCAAAGGGCGCAGCACCGACCGTCAGCAGATCACTGTGCCGATGCGTTACCTCGCGGAGAACGCGGGCGCGCAAGATTTCGTGCTGAGCAAAGAGGGTGCCGGCAGACTTTATTACCGCATCGGAATGCAGTACGCGCCGGCGAGTCTGAAGCTGGATGCATCGGATCACGGCTTCACCGTCGAGCGTGTCTATGAAGCAATTGATAACCCAGGCGACGTGCGGCGCGATGCGGACGGGACGTGGCACATCAAGGCGGGCGCGAAGGTTCGTGTGCGTCTGACGATGGCCGCGCCGTCGCGTCGTTATCATGTGGCGCTGGTTGACCCGCTGCCCGCCGGACTCGAAGCGTTGAACCCGGCGCTCGCGGTGACAGGCAGCATCCCGTTAGATCAGAAAGCTCAGCCACAGCGTGACGGCTGGTGGTGGTCGCGTGCGTGGTTCGAGCATCAGAACATGCGCGATGAACGGGTCGAAGCATTCACATCGCTGTTGTGGGAAGGCGTTCACTCTTATTCTTACGTCGCCCGCGCGACGACGCCCGGCAACTTCGTCGTCCCGCCCGCGAAAGCAGAAGAGATGTATCATCCCGAAACATTCGGGCGCGGCGCGACGGATCGCGTCGTGGTCGAGTGATAATTGCGGATTACGGATTACGGATTGCGGATTGAAGCTCGGCAGGAATCCGCAATCCGCAATCCGCAATCGAACTGTCTCTGTGTTAAAAATCACACAGCAACACCAAATCCTTTGGATATGGATTCAGATGCGAACACGCTATGACTAACACCGCTCCGCAAACACAAACGAAGCTCGCCTCGACCACTGAAATCAGACGGCACTTTCCCGCGCTCGAACGCACGCACAATGATCACCGGGTCGCTTACTTCGACGGCCCCGGCGGGACGCAGGTGCCGCGCGGCGTGGTCGAAGCGATAAGTGATTATCTCTATCATCACAACGCCAACACGCACTGGGCGTTTCCGACCAGCACTGAAACCGACGCGATCATTGACTACGCACGAAGCGCGCTCGCCGACTTTCTCAATGCTTCTCCGAACGAGATTGCGTTCGGTGCAAACATGACCACGCTGACGTTTCATCTCGCGCGCTCTCTCGGTCGCGGGTATGAACCCGGCGATGAAGTTGTCGTCACGGAACTGGATCATCACGCCAACGTCGCGCCGTGGCGGGCGATAGAAAAAGAGCGCGGCGTCAATGTCCGCGTCGCGAAGATGATTCCCGAAACCGGGCAGCTTGACTGGGACGACTTTGCGCGGCAGTTGAACGGACGGACAAAGTTGGTCGCCATCGGCGCGGCCTCAAACGCTTTGGGGACGATCACGGATGTGCGACGCGCGGCGGAGATGGCGCACGCGTCTGGCGCGCAAATCTTCGTTGATGCCGTGCATTACGCGCCGCATGAATTGGTTGATGTACGTCACCTCGACTGTGATTTCCTCAGTTGCTCGGCGTATAAATTTTACGGTCCCCACATCGGCGTGTTGTACGGCAGGCATGACCTGCTCGCGTCGCTTGATTTTCCGAAACTCATCCCGTCGCCCGACTCCGCGCCGGAACGCGCCGAGACTGGGACGCAGAATCACGAAGGGATGACGGGCGCGGCGGCGGCGGTCGACTTTCTCGCCTCGCTCGCCATCGCCCCGACGCGGCGCGAACGTCTGCGCGCGGCGTTCGACGAATTACATTCTCGCGGCGGCGCATTGACGACGCAGTTGTGGAAAGGCTTGTCCGCGATTGAGCGAGTGCGGATGTACGGCCCGCTACCCGACGCGCCGCGCACGCCGACCGTCGCCTTCACCGTCGAAGGCGTGTCGTCAACCGAGGTCTCACAAAGATTGGTGGAGCGTGGAGTGTTCGCGTCAAACGGTGACTTTTACGCGACGACGGTCATCGAAAAGTTGGGGCGGACTGAGGATGGATTGGTGCGGGCCGGTTGCGCATGCTACACGACCGAAGAAGAAGTCGAGCGACTGATCGACACTGTCCGCATGATCGCCGAACCGGCGCGGTGACGGAAACGAAGAAACTCTGTCCTTATTCCAGGACGTGGTGTGTGACGTAAGAGATTTGCACCGGAACGCCGTCTTTGACCTGCACTTTGAGCAGCACCTGATAGTTGGAAGGAAGCACCGGTGACTGTGGATCGGCGTTGGTGTTGAGGCGAGAGATCATCTCCTTAACATATTCCGGCTTGGTTACGTATTCGACGGCGGCCTGTGTGCCGAATGTCGTGATGCCCGCCAGCACCCACAGTTTGCGATTCCCGTCGATGCCTCGCAGCATGCTGACGGTCGCGTAGTCTTCGACGTACTGGCTGGTCGAAGAGCCTTCCTCCTTCACCATGTACGTCGACTGCTCACGGGGCCGCGGACGGAGGTTGGCGATGCCGTACTTGGGCCGGTTGTGTGCGTCAGTCAAGGTCTTGAAGACGAAGTCCTGCACGCGCGGAAAGTCGCGCAGCAGAAGATTCTCCGCGGGCGAGCCGAGGATGATGATGTTCTCGGATTTGAAATCATCCCACGTCATCAACAGGCTGCGCTTGACCTTGAATGAATGGTTGACGTGGCGCAGGAAATCACCGAGCAGATAGACACCCATCACTTCGCCGACGCCCGTGTAATGGTCGGTGATGGTCGGGCCGTTCGAGTCAACCGCCGTCACGCTCTTCTGCGTCGCTGAAGCGGATGGGGAATCCTGCCCCAGAGCATCAAACGACTTCAAAACTTTCATGCCGGTCTCAGCGCGTCCCTGAAAAAGCGTGTTGCTGTATGCGACCAGAATCGGTTGCGGCGAGATTAAGAATTGGTTCCACAACGGGCCTGCCCAATCCGGCGCGCCATTCGTGGCCGGCGCTGCGGTGATGGCGAACAACTCAGTTTGCTTCTTCGCTTCGGAGCGGTAATAGACGGTCGCCAAGCCGAGCGCCGTCGTGAGAAAAAGCAAACCTATAATCGCCAGGTGTGCGCGGTCGTTGAAAACGCCGGCGGGTGATGGACGAGATTCTTCGACACGGGAGTCCGGCGGCGGCGGCGCTGTTGTATCCGTCGATGGCTGGATGGTGATGGGCGCTTCCGTCGCCACCACCGCCGCCAACGTCACTGGATCGTGGGCCATCTCGACGTAAGAAAAGACCGGATAGTAATGCCCCTTCGGTAAATCGATGATGATCCGGTCGTCTCTCCCCTCAGTGGTGTAGTACTCGTGAATTTTCGTGCGCAGCCGACCGGCCTGCACTCGCACCACCGAATCGACGCGCGAATCGTAATTGGTATGGCGCCCGAAGACCTCCGTCGCAATCGTGTACTCTTTGAGGTGCATGTCCTGCTCGTTGACGGCGCGCAAGACGACAAAGCGGAGGAACGCCTTCAGACTTTCCGAACCCTGCAAGGTACGGCTCTGTAGAATTCTCTCCAACTGCTCGATCTTTTCTTCCCGACCGGGAACATTCTGCTGCGAGATAGATAAAGCCATTGTTGTCTCGTGTGCTCCTGGAAAGAAGACTCCGGAGTAACCGTGAGCCTGTCGATGCAAAGTTAACCGGTCAAAAAGTTAACCGGATGAAGTTGCTCTCCCCATGATTGGTTCGACCTTCGGTTACTTAATGGAAGCTTAATACTCAAACGTGACAGGTGACAGGACAGAGCCAAGCGATGGCGGAATGCGGATTAGAACGCCAACACTCGATTCTTGTGGTTGCTTCTTCCATTCCGCAATCCGCAATCTGAAATCCGCGATTATCTGGTCACCTGTCACCTGTCACGTTTGAGTAAGTTGGTATTGCTGAACACCGCAATCTCGATTGGCGGCGCATGAATCTGTGAGGTGCTGAGGGCAATCAATGTTCCACTGTCTACGACGTGGCTGGCGGCAGGCGTCTGAGAAAAGAGCAGGTCTCCCCGGTACGCCGCTCATCACGCTCAAAGCAGGGTTCGTCCCGCACCACCGCCCCGTTGTCAGTTATGACTTTGGCTGCGGCTCAATGAATGTGGTTCAGGATTTTGGATATATACAAAAATTCGGACGCGACTTTTTGTAGTTAGACGCGACACCGGTCTGGCCTTCGATTACCCGTCTCAGGCGGGCGGTGTAACGTGTTACGCCGCGGATGTTACGTTTCGTCAAAAGCCAGTAAATGCGGTGCATAATCAACGCCCAACCGTATCATAACCCAAGGTAACTTCCTGACGTATGGTGATTAGGTATATCAATCGCGTGACAAATAATCGCTTCGCGGGACAACCATCATTTAACTGAAGCTGGTGCAAATAAAAGTTCTTTGAAATCAGGCGTTTAGTGTGAGCAAGGGCGCCAGATTCACAACCATCGCTTGATGGTTGCATGATGGGGAATATGAATCACCATACTTCTCCAAC
>JALZJL010000402.1 GCA_030859785.1 Acidobacteriota bacterium | reverse complement strand
TGGAGAAGTATGGTGATTCATATTCCCCATCATGCAACCATCAAGCGATGGTTGTGAATCTGGCGCCCTTGCTCACACTAAACGCCTGATTTCAAAGAACTTTTATTTGCACCAGCTTCAGTTAGCTGGCTTCGCCTTCGGAGAAGTACATGCGTAAGAAAATCTTTTCACTCATCTTGGCTGTGTCAGCAGCGTTGTGCTCTGCTCAAGAAAGTGGTGCTCCGGACAAGTGGCATATTGCCGATGCCGCAACTACACGGCTTCTTCCAAACGCTTTCCCCCAGCTACCTCGAATGATCATGCATAATCTTCAATCTCTAGGCTGCACAGTCCCTCAATCCTACGGTAATTCTGTTCCGCATAATGTCATCAGCGGTGAGTTTACGAAGAAGGGGCAGAAGGACTGGGCAATTCTATGTTCCAAGAATAAGGTGTCATCCATCTTGGTATTCTGGGGTGCCTCTACTAAGTCTGTGGCTAAGATTGCGAAAGCTGAAGACCATCAATTCCTTCAGGGCATAGACGGAGCAGGCAATATCGGTTTTTCCAGAGCGATTGATGTTGTGGACAGAAACTACATCCTTGAGCATTACAAAGAGTATGGCGGTCCAAAGCCGCCGCCTATTAATCATCAAGGGATCGACGATGGTTTCCAAGGGAAAGCTTCGACAGTGCTCTACTATTATCGTGGCAAGTGGCTAAAGTTGCAGGGCGCGGATTGAATCTGAGCCGCCAGCTAACAAAAGGTTCAAGCTGAATCTCTAATCGCTCCGCTCTCAAACAGCAGCTTAGCTTGGGTGTTGCGGCGGGTGTCGCTCCGCCGCAAGCCTAACATCGCTCGCATGAAATTCCCCTACACAAGTTCGTCGCAGTCATGGCACAGCTTGACGCATGTGTGCGTTATCTTCTGCGCGGCGTTTTACTGGTGGGCCTCGCCGCAGTGGTCGTGGTTATCTTCGCCGTCGCGGGTCGCCGAGCAGATGACGGCGATGGCGGAGGCGGTCACGACTGTGGGTGAAGAGGCAATTGATGAAGCGCTGCAACGCGCCGCCGCAACCGCGCTCGATGGACGCGACGGAACGATCATCGTCATCGACCCGCAGACGGGGCGTGTGCGTGCCGCTGTCAATGCTCAACTCGCGTTCGGCGAAGCATTTCCACCCGGCTCGACGATCAAGCCGTTCACGATGCTCGCCGCGCTCCGCAATCAAATCATCGACAGCGATTCCAGCGTGCTTTGCCGCGAACCGTACGAACGTGCCGGATTCCGCATCCGCTGTTCGCACACACCTCTCAAGCCGCCCTTTGATCCGACCGAGGCCCTCGCTCACTCATGCAATTACTTCTTCGCACGCATTGGCGAGAGGCTCGACGCCAGGACATTCGACACGACGCTCTCTGACTACGGCTTCGGCGCGCGGACGGGCGCATCAAGCGTCGAGCGCGAAGCGGCGGGCAAGCTACCGGTCAGTCCGTGGCGAACGAGCTATGCGCTCGGCGAGGCTAAAGAAAATCTTTTAGTCACGCCCGCGCAACTCATCACCGCATACGCCGCGCTTTCCAATGGCGGACATCTGTACACGCTGCAACTCTCCGCACCGGGAGATTTCCATCCGCGGCGGCGGACTCAACTCGGCATCAGCGAAGAACATCGCCGGATGTTGCTCGACGGAATGCGGGGCGCAGTCATGTATGGCTCGGCGGCACGCGCCGGATTGAACATGCAGTCGCTCCGCATCTTCGGTAAAACCGGCACCGCGACGGCGCGCGACGACTACCGCTCGCACGGCTGGTTCGTCGGATTCGCTGCCGATGAAAACGCGTCGACGAACACTGAGAGAAGTAGAGAGACTGAAGCAAGTACGAATAGTAAATTGAGTGTTAAGACAGGCGTTGCGCAGAACGTGCGGCCTGCAACGGTGCGACTCGGCGTGCTGGTTTTCCTGAAGCGGGGGCAGGGCGTGTTGAGCGCAGAAGCGGCGCGGCACGTGTTCGATGAGTACGCGCGGACGCGAGTTCGGCGAGAGAATGCACCAACATCGATAACACATGACAGTCCGGTGAGAGCGAATGCTTGGCCGACATCTACTTTGCCGCCATCGCCGGGCACGCCACCAATGTCGATGGCATCAACACCCACATCGGTGCGTGTGCGTCTGGCGCGTGAAGGGGTCACGCTCCGGCTTCCGCTCGAAGATTATGTGTTTGGCGTGCTGGCGGCGGAAGCGAGCACCGAGGTTGAGTCGGAGGCGCTCGAAGCTCAAGCCATCGTCAGCCGCACTTATGGCCTCAAAAATCTTCGGCGACACCAAAGCGAAGGATACGACTTCTGCAACCAGACACACTGCCAACGCTACCTTGTCGTTAAAAACGAGGGGACGCGCCCGGAGTTCTACGATGCTTTGCACCGCACCATCGCCGATACACGCGACAAGATTTTGCGGGACACGGACGGTCGCGTGGCAGAAGTTTACTTCAGCACCTCATGCGGCGGGATGATCGCCAACGTCAGAACGTTATGGGGCAGAAGCGCGTCCCCGCCGCCCTATCTGCGCGGCGCGCGCGACGAGCACTGCACGACGATGCCTCATCACAGTTGGACGGACACAATCCCCGCGGCGCGTCTGCTGAAGGCGTTGCAGAGCGATGCGCGCACGGACGTTGGCGCGACGCTCACAAACATCGTCGTCATCAAGCGCGACGCGACCGGGCGCGCTGAAACACTGGCGCTCGAAGGCACGCGCCGCCGCGTGGTGCGCGGGTGGGACTTTAAGATCATTGTCGGGCGCACGCTTGGTTGGAACATTCTGAAGAGCACACGGTTTGAAACGCGGCGCGTCGGGAATGATTTTGTCTTTCGCGGCAGCGGGTTCGGTCACGGCCTCGGACTCTGCCAATCGGGCGCGCATGTGATGGCGCGGCGCGGCGCAACGAAGCGTCAGATACTAACGCAGTATTTTCCGGGAACGAGAATCGGTGGCGGTATCAATCAACTCACGCAGCTTAACAGCAGATGGCGAGTTGAAGCGTTGGCCGAACTCGCATCGACCGGTTCATTGACTAATGCGCCGCGCTCCGATAGCTCTGATTCATCACCGCAATTCGCGAACATTTCCTACCATGCAGCGAACGCTCGGCGACTCACGCTTGCAAGCGAGCATTTCGTCGTCAGCTTCGGAATGAAATCGGCGACGCGGCGCGAGGTCGAGACGGCGTTAAGCGTTTTGGAAGATGTCCGCGCCGACGTGCGGCGTCGTTTGGCGGCGGCCTCGGTGCGGTTCCCGACGCACATCAAAGCGGAAGAAAAGATCGAAGTTTACGTCCACGACTCGACCGGTGATTTCGTCGGGGCAGTAGGGGAACCGCCGTGGGTCGCCGCGTCCGTTCGCGGACGGCGCATCACATCACAACCACTTGGTACGTTACAGCGGCGCGGCATTCTTGCGACCACGCTGCGTCACGAGTATGTCCATATTGTCATCAACGCTCTCGGCGACACACGAACGCCGCGCTGGTTGTCCGAAGGATTGGCCGTCTACGTCGCCGGTGAGAGTCAGATGCTTGCACGCTTTCAAACGAGCCAACACATGAGCGTCGACGAGATCGAACGCAGACTCGCCGTGCCGCGATCTGCATCAGAGATGCGCATGCTGTACGCCGCTGCTTACAGCCACGTCCGCGATTTGATTCAGGCTAAGGGCGAGGAGCATGTGTGGCGCATCGTGATTGGTCGACATGGGGCAACAGGGAACGGCAGCAGCGAGAGATTGAAAACAGCTTCACCCATCGCCGCTTGAAAGTCGAACTGAAATAAAATTAGGCCGCGCGTGCTGACGAAAAAGGTTTTCCGCCGCGAGCAAATGTTGTAATCTCCGAGCTCCGTTATAGCTTTGGATTCAATGACCGTCGCATCTCAGAGAACGTCCGGTTGAAGTTGACCGGGTCGGGGCAGACCATGTTTACAATTCAGTGAAGCGCCGATGAAAATTACCGACGTCAAAGCGACCTGGCTGCGCTATCAAATTCCCGAAATCTCGCAGCACACGAGTGACTTCGGGCGGCTGACGACGTTCGACATGACGCTGGTGCGCGTCGACACGGACGAGGGAGTAACCGGCTACGGTGAGGGCAAAGCGGCGGTCGGCAGTGCCGGCATCAACGCGCCCGTCGTCAGCGTCGTCAATGAAGAACTGCGTCCGTTGCTCGTCGGGCGCGACCCGCGCGACATCTCCGGCCTATGGGAGTTGATGTACAACGGCGTGCGCGCTCACTACGCCGTCAAATATGGCCGCACGTTTCCGGAGTTAGGTCGTCGCGGTCTGCGTGTCTCCGCCATCAGCGGCGTCGATATGGCGTTGTGGGACATTCTTGGTAAGTCGCTGAATGTTCCGCTCTACCGTTTGCTCGGCGGCAGATGTCGCGAGCAGATCGATGCTTATGCGTCTGGCGGATGGGCCGACGCAGAGAACATCGGCGCGCAGCTTAACAAGACCATCGCGGCGGCCAATTTCAAGGCCGTCAAGATGCGCGTCGGCGCGATGGACGGCGAGGTCGAGACTTCGATTGCGCGCGTGCGTGCGGCGCGCGAGGCGCTCGGCCCCGGCGTCAAGTTGATGGTCGACGCGCACGGAACATTCGACGAGCGCGCCGCGCGCCGTTTCTGCCGTGGCGTCGAAGACAGTCATCTCAGTTGGTTTGAAGAGCCGGTCGGCGCGGACAATGTACGCGGCATGGCGGAGGTGCGCGCCGCGACCGACATTCCTATAGCCGCCGGCGAGAGTCTGTTCACGCGATTCGATTTTTTGCATCTGACCGACGCGCGCGCCGTCGACATCATGCAACCCGACCCCGCGATTGCCGGCGGCATCACCGAAGTGCTGCGCATCGCCGCGCTGGCCGCCGCGCATCAACTGACGGTTGCGCCGCACCTATGGGGGTCTGCGCTGTTGTTCGCCGCCGGCCTGCACTTGGCCGCCGCCGTCCCCGTCTGCACGACGCTTGAGTACGCGATGGGCTTTAATCCGATGCTCCGCGAATTGGCCGAAGAAGAGTTTACGATTGACGACGGACGGGTTTCTGTATCCGATAGACCGGGGCTGGGGGTGACGGTGAACGAAGAGTTCGTCCGCCGCTACACCGTCTGAATCAAACGTTCACAGCGACATGCTTTCCCGTTCAACCATTCGGTTCGTGTCATTTGTGGCTCAAGCTTTGTGTTCAAATCCGGCTGCATAATCCAACCGAACATTGAAAATTTGGAGGTGTTAATGATGAAAATAAAAGCGATTAATCACGTCACAATGATCGTTGACGATTTAGCTAAGAGTCGCGAGTTCTATACCAACGTGCTTGGACTCGAAGAGTTGCCGGCGTTCAACTTCGACTACCCCGTACAGTTTTATAAGATCAACGACCGGCAGCAACTCCACCTCAGCGAGTGGGCGGACACCGCGTCGTTTCGCGGTCACCTGTGCGTCGAGGTCGAAAACTTCAACGAAGCGTTCCGCCGGTGCAAAGAGTTGGGCGTCATCGACACCAGACCGTGGGGACGTGTGCGGCAGATCAAGGGCGGTGTGATGCAGATGTTCATCCGCGATCCCGCCGGCAATTTAATCGAGATTTCGCACCCGGACGCATCGACCGTTGATCCCGAAATCTTCAAGGACGAACTATTCGAGCAAGCCGAGCTTTTTGTTTCCGGGCGCGAAGATGCACGCGGGAAACGCGGCGAGGGTGCTTCGCTGTACGAGTTCTGAAGAGAGTCGTGGCGCGACGATAGACGTGTGATTGAAGATCGATAATTTTTAACACGGAGACACAGAGGGCAGAGAGTTGATAAGTAAATTCCATGTTCAGTGTTCTCTATCCGCTATGATTTATGGCTGTTTGCAATTTGGTGCGCCCGTTTAGAGGCGGGCTCCGCCCGCCGTCTCGACGTTGAACCGGCGGACGGAGCCCGCCTCTAAACGGACGTTGAAAAGGTCGTATCCACTTGCAAATCGCTATCGTGTGAAACCTGTTGAAGATTCTTCTTCTTGAAACCATCCACGAAGATGCCCACCGAATGCTTGCCGAAGTCGGCGAGGTCAAGGCGGCGGTGCGAATTGATGCCGACTCGTTGACGGCGGAAATCGCGGACGCTTCAGCGGCGTTGACGCGCGGCTACGGACGTCTGCCGCGTGCGGTGCTGGAGGCCGGGCACGAATTAAAATGCGTTGCGCGGTGCGGCGTCGGCACGGACAACATCGACGTTTCCGCCGCGACCGACCTTGGCTTGCCGGTGATCTACGCGCCGGGTTCGACGACCATGACCGTCGCTGAGCA
>JALZJL010000390.1 GCA_030859785.1 Acidobacteriota bacterium | reverse complement strand
CTTTAAGACATATTGCACTGACCTCAAGCATACTTCTCTGGCCGCCTCAATTACCCCTGGTGCCTGCTCTTTCTCTCGTGCTAAACCTTTAGCGCGCGCTTCCGCCCATGCCTTTAAGTGTCTTTCTAGTGCTTTGAGTCTTTTTTTCAGGCGTGCTATGCCCCTATAACCATTGTCCGCTGCCTTAAATTCATCCTCGGTCATAAAAAAACAAGCGCGATCCAGATAGAAAAGCTCGTCATCTATGCCTAACAAGTTGATAACCTTCAACATCGCGTGCTCACGTGGGAGAGCACGTGCGCGTACCGCTTTTAGCCTTTCAGGTAGTATATTTTTTAGATGAGGGTAAGCCACTTTATCGTAAAATTCTCGCCCATCACTTTTAATCTCACAATTTCCATACAACCGCACGTAACCCTCCCAGCGTTTGATTACAGGCGCAATCGCGGGGTAGGAGAATGCAGAAGGGCTGAGCTTGATTGTTTCTAACACGTCAACATCATACTGAATTACGTCACGAGCAGAGCCAGAGTAGTATCCCGTCAAAAAAGTCAGAGCAAGGCGGGGATGTAGCCGCTCGCACCGACCACGATGTGTTTCGCCACTCGTGCACCATTCACATCGATCATGAATTAAGGCGCGTGCGCCTTGCACCTCAGTGTAGTGTACGATGCTCTCCGATATGTCGATTTCGGCCAACTCGTGCATAATGAAATTTCCGAAGGCGGTACTGTTTCCCGCCTTCCTCAAGGTGCTGCCGGAATGCTCCGCAGTAGTTTCCCGGTGTTTAGGCACGGTCGCCGTGCGCATTCCTGCGGCGGTCGCATTGGCAAACTTTACATGGCTTCCCGTTTACAGACTGAGTAAAATCTTGTGTGCCAGTTGTGTGCCAACTCATCAAAACAGTAGAATACTCATCCGAACACAGGCATTATAGCAATTGGCGCAAACGTAACTGTGGCATACACTAAGCAACTGAGGGCAACTTAGAGGAGAAGCCCCGTTGAGACTACGAATCAAGGGGTCGCAAGTTCGAATCTTGCCGGGTGCATCATCAATCTACAGAGACGGCTGCCGATGGGGTGGCCGTTTTGTTTTTCGGATGGATTCGGGCATACATTTAACAAACATCGTCGCTATGCTGACGACCTTTCAAGAAGGTAGTAGGTTGGTTGATGAGTTAATCAGACAATGGTCAGATGAATCGCCGCAGTATGTGATGGTGGTGGTGTTATCGTCTTGAGCGTGGGCAGTGGAAATGGTTTACGCAGCTTTAATTTTCGCCGTCGTCCTGGCTTGCGTCGCAGGCGTCCAGTACTTCTATCTGATGTTTATGGAGACCCGCAATCGTCAGCAGCAGCGGCGCATCGCGGAGTTGGAACGGGAGAATAAAAGACTCTGGCAGGAGTTGGAAACTTTGGAGACGAAGCTCGAAGACCAAACGAAAAGTCAGGGCGAGTTATGGCCGGAGTTGATCGACGAAGACCCGTCCGTTAGATAGTTCGCCCGCCCGTGTTGAATATCCAATGCCTAATTCATGACAATTGCCACATCAATTATTCGTCATTTGATCTCGAACACATCCACAGCACAAATAGGAACAGCATGTCGCCTTAACGCTGTCGGCGTGGGCGTCGCGGCGGCGTGGCGGCGGGTTCGTGTGTCACGCCGGGGCGTGGGCTGGGTGCGGTCGCGCCCGGCGGCACGAGCCATAACTCGACGCTCAACTGTTCCTGATAGCCGCCGTCGAGGACGATGATGCGGCTTGAGTCGATGCCGCGTTCATTGACGAGGTAATCGCGCGCCCGGCCTCCGCGTATGCGCCCTGCGTCGGCTCGCCCGCGTCGACTGCCGTAAGCGACGATGTAACCGCGCGCGGACGGCTCGGTCTGCAACCGGACGGCGAAGTTGTCGAGGCGCGCTTTCTCGTTGTTGAAGCGAACATCCGGATATTCATCGAACCGGACCGAACTGATTAAGTCCGGGACTTGCGTCGTGCAGACCGCTGTGCAATTGAGATTGTACCCACCGACTTCGACGGTGGCACGCAATGCCTGGCCGCCGAGACCGGCGGTGTCGACTTGAATCGAGGATGTGCTCTGACCGCTGATGATGCGGCCCGCGGAAACCTTCCAGTTATAAATCGGTGTGATGCCCGGCGTGCCGCCGCTCAAGTTAGCGGTGAATGTGACCGGTTGACCGAGCGCGACGGTGTCCGGGCAGTAGATCACGACGTTTGGACAGAGCGGGCGCGGTGGCGGGCACTCGTTGACGATGGCCTTCACCGAAGCGAAGGCGACGCACTCGCGGCCAAGGCCGTTGTCCACTTCGACCGAGGCGGTGTACGTGCCGGGGGCCATCCCCGAAAGGTCCCACGTCGGGTTCGCGCCGTCACCCACGATGCGTCCGCCGGTCGTCGTGTATGTGTAACGCAGTGTGCCGGTACTGAAGTTTGCGGTCGTGGCCGTGAGCCGCACCGTCGGGGGAGTCTGCGCGGAAGCCCGTGCGCACACAGTCACGTAGGCCGTGTCGGCGTCGAGCACGACAGTGGGTGGCGTGCGGGGCGCTTCCGTCGGCGTGCTGCTGTTGCCGCGCTTCTGCGCCCCCACCGAACCGGAGGAAGCGAGCGTTAACCCGACGAGCAGCAGTAACACTGTCATCGCGGGCAATAGTGTGAAATGTCGCTTCCTATTTAACATGATGGCTCCTTATACGGTGTGTTGGGGAGGTAAGCGGCCAGCCTCATCTCGGAACTCGACAGTGGCGCGATTGCCGACCACTCATCCCCAATGATTTCATTACTCATCACGCGACGCGAGAAGTTCTTCGCCGCCAATTATTTCCTGTGTCGACGAGTCCGGTGCTAAGTGCTTGCGAGCCTTCGCCGCCACCAATATCAAACATGTCCCAAGCACAATCAGAATTGCCTGTTCAAGCATCAACTACTCCCTTGTTCGGATGAAGAATTTTCCCGTTGCTCTATCGAGAGCGTGAAGCCAACCATCTTGTGGGTTAACTCAAACGGTAAGGAAAGAATTAATCGAGGCGATTTTCCAAGTCACGTAAAACTTACCGCCGGATGAGGGACGGTGATTGAGTATATCATCTGAAGGTGCTGTTTTGTCTGCTCGTTCAACCGGTGTTGCGTAATCCCGCCGAGATGCCGTTGATTGTCGCGGCGAGCGCGTAGTTGAGGTCATCGCTGTCTTCGCCGGCGCGCTTGCGGCGTAGCAGATCAACCTGAATCAAGCTCATCGGATCGACATACGGATTGCGCAGTTTAATCGAGCGCGCGAGCACCGGATTTTTCTCAAGCAGGCGCGTCTGCCCGCTGATGCGCAGGACGGCGCGGCGCGTGCGCTCGAACTCTTCAACGATCATCGCGAACACACGGTCGCGTAAACCCGCATCGCCGACCAGTTCAGCGTACCGGCGCGCGATTGAGAGGTCGGCCTTCGCCAACCCGATCTCGACATCGCCGATCAGGTTTAAGAAGAGCGGAAAGTTTTTCACCATTCGTTGCAGGAGTGCTTCGCGATTATCGTTCGCGCCGATGAACCGCTCGACGGCATAACCGACGCCGAACCAGCCAGGCAGCACGTGGCGGCTCTGCATCCAGCCGAAGACCCACGGAATCGCGCGCAAATCCTGCAAGCCGCGACGCGCGCTGCGACGTGACGGGCGCGACCCGATTCTCGCCAGTTCGAATTCAAGCACCGGCGTCGCCTCTTCGAAGTAGGGCACGATGTCAGGATTCTCAACGACATGCTCGCGATAGAAGGCGAAAGCCTCGCCGGACATTTCCTCGATCACCTGTTCCCACTGCTGTTGTTCGCCTTCGTTGACGCCGTCAGGCCGGGTCAACGCTTCGAGCGAAGCGGCGATCATCAATTCAAGGTTGCGTTCGGCGAGCACCTGGTCGGAATACTTCCAGTTGAGGACTTCGCCCTGCTCGGTGATTTTCAACGCACCGCGAAACGCATCGACGGGCTGCGCGACGATGGCGTGATGCGTCGGGCCGCCGCCGCGACCGACCGTGCCGCCGCGCCCGTGGAAAAGTTGCAGGCGCACGTTGCACTCGTCGGCGACACGGTGGAGCGCGCGATGAGCTTTGTAAATCTCCCATGTGCTGGTCAGCATGCCGCCGTCCTTATTCGAGTCGGAGTAGCCGAGCATGATCTCCTGCTGCCGCCCCCACGAATCGAGAAGGGGCGCGTAGTCGGCGGAACTCCACAGCGCGCGACACACGACCGGGCATTGGCGCAAGTCTTCAATCGACTCGAACAGCGGGACCGGCATCAATCCCGGATCGCCATCCTTTTCCGACGCGGCCACTCTGACGCCGCTCAACTCCGCGAGCCACACCACCGACAGCACGTCCGCGACTGTCGCCGCACCGCTGATGACGTAACTGCGAATCGCCTGCGGCGGATAGGTACGCTTCAATTCCGCGACCGCGCGCATCGTATCGAGCAGCACTGATGTCTCGGTGGATGGTGGAGCCGGAAGTTTCAACCTTCGCGCGTGATGGCCGTCATCAGCACTATCGACACGGCTCTGATCCCGGTCACTATTGTCACTGCCGTCACCGCTGTGACTGTCATTTTCGGCGGTGCTTTGATGAGCGTCGTCGTTGTCCGTGATGACCGCACCTTGCGCCAACTCAGCGATGGCGGCGGCATGGACGCGCGCGTGCTGACGCACGTCAAGCGTGTGCAGGTGAAAGCCGAACGTCTCGGCCTGCCGAATCAGAGGGTCGAGCATCAGCCGCGCGAGGCGTTCACCGTGCCCCTCCGCCAAACTCGCGCGTAGTAGACGGAGATCGGCGATGAAAGCTTCGGCGTGCGGATAAGCGTCCGGATGCTGCGGGGCGACCTGCCGTGCCGCGCCGAGCCGGTGGACGACGTAAGCGAGAAAGCGCCGGTAAACTTCTTCGTTCGGGCGTGTCTCGGTCTCCGGCTCGACCGAAGGGATGCTCGCGGCGTAAGCGTCGAGCGCAGAGACGAGCGCGGCGGAGGCAGCCGTCTGGCGTGTCGAGGGACTGAGCCGCCAGTGAAGGTCTTCGGCGGTCTCGATGTAGCAATCGAGAATGATGTGCCGTGCCATCTCCAGCGCCCGGCGCGTGCTGTCGGTGGTGACGAACGGGTTGCCGTCACGGTCGCCACCGATCCACGAGCCGAAGCGCAATGCAACCGGTAGCTCGCGCGCCTGCCAATCGACGCCGTAAGTTTGGCGGAAAGCGCCGGCCATCTCTTCGTATAATTCAGGCAACGTGCCGACCAGCACGGTCGGGTAATAGTCGAGGCCCATCTTGATTTCGTCATTCACCGTGGGCTGGCGGCGGCGCACTTCGTCGGTCTGCCAGAGCGCCGTGATCTCGGTGATGATTGCTTCCGCAGCGCGGGCCGCTTCCTCATCGGACAGCGGCAGCCAGTCGAGGTGTTCGAGTTGTTTGGCGATGCGGCGGCGCTTGACGAGGACTGTCCGCCGCGCGACCTCGGTCGGGTGCGCGGTGAAGACCGGCACCACTTCGACCCGCCGCAGCCACCCGCGCGCCGCCTCCGCGTCGATGCCGGCGTCGCGCATTCGCAGCAGCGTGCCGTGGAACGTCCCCGCCTGCACCACGCGATTGGCAGACAACTGAGCGGCGCGGCGGCGGCGCTTGCGATGGTTGGTCTCCGCCAAATTGGTCAATTCAAAATATGTCGCGAACGCCTTCGTTAATTGATACGCTTCGACGAGGCTCAGGGCGCCAATCAGATCGACGGCCTGCTTCATCCGGTCGCGTTCATCGCCCTGAACTTGATCATTTTCCGCGTGTCCGCGCGCGTGCTCGCGATGTCGAATCGTTGACTGCCGCAGCTTCTCGACGGTCTCAAAAAGTTTCGCCCCGGCTTGCTCCTTGAGCACCTCGCCGAGCAGGCGACCGAGCGAGCGCACGTCGCGTCTAAGCGGCGCTTCCTTCAGGTCACCGTCGTCACTCGTCAACTCCGCGAGCCGCTCCGCCTGGCTCACCGTCTCCCACAATGGTTCTGAACTTGCCACCCGTTCTGCTCCTGCTTTCATGTCCATCAACCGCCCGGCGCCGCCCACGCCCCGGACATTTCCCGCTCTCATGTTCGCTGAATAACCTTCGACCATCTTTCGGAATCACACGGGAACGGATTATGCGCGAACAGCACCCGGCTCACAAGCTCCGTTGATGCGGCGCCGGGCGATTGATGGTCGGCGAACTTTAATTCGTCGCGTGCTTCAACAACTGAGCGGGAAAAGATAACGGGCGCAGAATGTCACCAAAACATTTTGCGCCCGAGGAAATTTCCGTTGTCTAAAATCAGAGCAGATGAGGCTTCGGTATACAGAGTGCTCGCACTTACTTTTCGCTTGGCTGTTGACCTTCGCGTGTGATTGATTCGAGGCGGACGCGACCGTTGACACCGGAGATATCAATCGGCGCGCCGCCGATGCCGATGCGCGCACGCAGGCTCGAACGACTCGGCTGCTCTTCGATAACCATGTTCGACAAGCCGGAAGAGACTGTACCGTTCAGTCCATCCACGCTCAAATCGGCGTTGACCGATTCGCCGAAACGGAGTTCGACCGCGCCGTTGATGCCGTTGACGCTCACCCCCTGTTCGTTGAGCCGCCCGACACCGAGCGAGACTGGCCCGTTCACCCCATGTACTTCCGAAGCACCGATGGACGGCGCGACTTCGACCCGCCCGTTGACGCCGCTGACATGCACCGCACCCTCGATCTCGCCGACCGTCACCGACCCGTTGACGCCGCTCGCCGTCAAATCGCTCCGGCGCGGAATGCGCAGAGTGACTTGCTGGTGGACGTTTGCGCCGCCGCCCCACAGCATGCGCCACCAACTGCGCTTGTTCTTTCCGTGAATGCTGAGGCTGTTCAGTGTCTGCTCAACGATAATTTTGCGATGGTCTAAATCGGAGGGATTCGACGCCGAGCTGATGATATGCACTTCGGCGGTGTTGGTGTCGGCGGTCTCGACCTTGACCGGACCGTTGATGCCGCTGACTTCGATCCGCGCGCCCGACGCAAGCTGGTAGCTCTGGCGCATCTCTTCGCGGCCCGCTCTTGTTTCAAATGGGCTGCTGTCGTGCGGGGTAACTTTGCCGCCCGTCCGCCCGAAAGCCCAGGCTGCCGCGATTAATACGATGACGATCATTATTTTTAGTTTCATCTCTCCCCCTCCAAAGTTCTGTGAACGAATGTATGACGACCGCGATTGGTTTTGTTTGATTGATGTTGCAAGGTTAGGAAGAAGAACGAACACGACGCGGAATGTGTTCAGACAAATTTCGACCCCATGGTTTTTGCAATACCGGATGGCGTGATTATTCGAGGTCAGTCAGCCAATTGATTCTCAACATTTAACGGTCATCATCTCAAACGCAATCTCAGCCGCGACGCGTGCGTTGTTGTCGAGTAGCGCGACGTTGGCGGCGAGGGTCGCGCCGCCACTCTGCTCGCTCATCCGGGAGAGCAGAAATGGCGTCACTTCTCTGCCCCTGACATTTAACCGTTCGGCTTCGCGCAGAGCTTCGTCGAGCGCCGCGTGCATCACGTCCGCCGGCACTTCCGACGCGGCGGGCACCGGGACGGTGACGAGCACCGCGCCCGCTAAGCCGAGTCGGTCGCGCGCCCGCGCGATTCGCGCCACCTCCTGCGCTGAGTCGGCGCGCGCGTCAACCGCGAGGCCGCTCGAGCGCGTGTAGAAGGCGGGCATCTCGTCGCAGCCGTAGCCGACCACGGTCACGCCGTGCGTCTCAAGCCACTCGCGCGTTGCCGGCAAATCGAGCACGATCTTCGCGCCGGAACAGACAACCACGAGCGGCGTCTGCGCCAATTCCGGCAAGTCCGCCGAAACGTCGGGCAGCACGCCGCGATGCACGCCGCCGATGCCACCGGTCGCAAATACTTTGACGCCCGCCTGCCGCGCGATCCACATCGTCGTCGCCACTGTCGTTGCGCCGTCCCACCCGCGCGCCACCGCGACGGCCAGATCACGGCGACTCAATTTATGCACCTGCCTATCATGGTCGGCGATGCGCGCGAGTTGGTCTTCGTCGAGGCCGACGCACAACTTTCCGGCGAGCACCGCCACCGTCGCGGGCACTGCGCCGCCGGCTCGCACCGTCTGTTCGAGGCGGTGCGCCGTCTGAAGGTTCAGCGGGCGCGGTAATCCGTGCGCAATGACAGTCGATTCAAGCGCGACCAACGGCAGACCGGCAACCAGCGCCGTTTGGACTTCCTCGTTGATAAGTAAGAGTTCTCGGTTCATCATTGAACAGTTTTAAGTTTTGAGCTGAAAACCGAAAACTCAAAACTGTTTACCTTTGCCTGCTTATTTCATTGACTGGGCATTAGTCTTTAGCGGTGTCCGAGGCGAACGGTAGTTTCGCATTGTTTATGTTCCGGCGTCGCCCCCGTGGGCTTGCGGACACACTCGGCAATCATTGATAGCGCCGCGCGCGTTTGTGACTTCGGGCCGGAGTTCGCTAAGATGCTCGTTTCGACAACGACGGCAATTCTTCCGAGGTGACGTTAATGAGCACTCAAGTCGCAACTTCTTCCGAGAACTTTCTTTATCAACACGGGCCGGAGGCGTGGGCGCGGACGCTCGCTGACCTTCTGCCATCAATCCACGAGGTCGACCGTCATGCCACACAGATATGGTTTGCCTTCTTTCCGCTCGCATTGCTGCGCGCCCTCGAACAATCTCCTGACTCGGAGAAGTTGGCCCAGACGCTTCTGCTGCAAGGCAACTATCTCCTTAAAGATCAGATCGACTCTTCGCACAAATTTCTTTACGGACACCGCTATTGGCCGGCGGTCAAGCAGGCGGTCGCGGAGTTTGCCGGAACGGGTGCCACGTCCGTCGGTGCGCAATCGCTCGACCGCGCGATTCGCGATGTCGCCGTCCGCGTCGCGGCCCAGGCGGGTGTTGAAGAATCACTCGTCGTCGGCATCACCGCCGTCGCTTTCATGACGCTGCGACAAGTGGGCGCAGATGCTTTCAAGGCAACGCCCGGTACGATTCACATCGACCAAAAGCACGCACGCAAATCGGCGGCGCAGGTTTTGAAGGAGCGCGCGCGGGACGACGGCCAGGGACTGTTCGGCTTTCTGAGAACGACGGACAAAAAGTGGACGGTGGTGTTTGACGAGAATGACGAGAGCCGCCGCTTCAAGATGGTGCAGATGCAGGAAATCGCTTCCGGCGCCGCGACCGATCAACGCGACTGGCACACACTCGACGCGCGCTGCACCGTCAATGAAGGCCCGATCCCGGTGCAGTGCCGCTCGGCGTCGTGCGGGACGTGCTGGGTCGGCGTGCTCGGCGGCGCGGAGAATCTGACAGAAGTCGGCAAGCGCGAACGCCGCCAGATGCCGGACTTCGGCTACATTCAAACCGACGAGCCGCGGCCTTTGATTCGCCTCGCGTGTCAGGCGCAGGGCACAGGCCCGGTTTCCATCGTCATCCCGCCGTGGAACGGAGTCTTCGGCAAATATCTCCGAAATGCTCACGACGCATCATCTGACGCCGGCAACATTGACGCCAGGAACGCTGACGCTCGAAACTTCGGCGAATGATTTTCGCCCCGGTTTCGGACTTTGGGATTCACTCCACAGCATTTGATGAGAAAGATGACTGACACACAGGCCACACAGGCTGCCGCACATCGACCTCCGGTGCTCCGTCGCGACGAGGTCGGGCGCGTCGCGCCGACATCGCTCGCCGATTTGATTCAATGGTTCCTGAGCTACGATCAGCGCGTCGCGGCCATCAACCATCCAGCGGTCGAGGCGCTTTTTCAGTGGAAGCAGCAGGAGACGCTACAACTCGACCCGGAGACGTATGTCTTTGAACGCGCCGAAGACCGCCTCGCTGTCGGCATCATGCAGGCGCTCACCGAGCATACAAGCGAACCGGCGCTGCACGGTTGGATCACGGATTTGCTCGGCGCGCTCGACGACGCGTCGAAGACCAACGAGGCGATTTCTACAGCGTACAGTCTTTCCCACGGCGAAGGCACGGGCGTCCTCGCCGAAGCCGCGAAGATTCCGGCGCGTGACGAGCGCAACATTTACCTGACCTGTTGCTGGCTCGAAACACTCTGCACCGCCGAGGCGCGAGTCCTCGGTTGGGTCTACGAACAGATTTATGGCCGGCCATTCCACCCCGGTAACTTTTAACTTGGCAGACAAAAGAGAGAGCGCAAAATTTATGCGCCGCCCCCAACGAGGTAAGCTTGATGGCAAAAGAGCCGACTAATTATACGAATAACTCGGAGACCGTCGTGGTTGCCGCCGACACTTTTTCGTTCGCGACTGTCGAACAGGAGAACGGCAACGCGACGGTGATCCGCTTCAAGATCGAGAACTCGCAGGTGCGCCCCGGCGACGTGCTGTTGGTACTAGACGGTAGCGAGATTCATTTCCATGGCATGATCGGCATCATCGAGGATGAGTGGGGCGTTGCGACCGACCGTCGCGGCTCGCTACTGCCTGCGACCGTGCAGTAATCTTGCGGCATCACGACGATTCAGACATCACAGTTTCAGGCCCCACAAGCCAGCCCTCACGCGGTCATTAAGTATCCCGCGACACCGTTTCTCCGTACTTACAGAGTGAGGCTCTACCGTGCGCCGAGTCGCAGCCGGAAACCGACGCGCGCGAGCAGCGGCGGGCCGAGCGTGCGGACGGGCGTGCGGCCAATGTCGTAGCGCTGGTTGAAGAGGTTTTCAGCGGCGATGAACAGATCGACCCGGCGCGTGACGCGGCGCGAGGCGAGCGCGTCGAGCGTGAAGTATCGACCGAGGCGAAAGCGGTTCTGATCGTCATCGAATTGCGAACTCGTTGCGCGGCCCTGCACCCCGACGGTGAGCAGTGAAGGGTTGACGTAGCGCGCCTGGAAACTCACATAGTGGCGCGGCACCTGCGGAATCAATAAGCCTTCGAGCGACGTATTGGCGGGGAACCTCAACACAGTCGCGTCGGTCAACGAATAGCCGCCGGAGAGCGTGAAGTTGCTTGTCAGGTGTGCCTCTGCTTCGAGTTCGAGTCCACGCGCGCGTGTCCGTCCGAGGTTCTGTCGCTGCCGCGTGATGAGCGCAGGCGTCGTCAAAAGCGTCACGTTGGCGACGGGGCGCGTCAACTCCGACCAGAAGAATGTCGTACGCACATCCAGCCGTCGCTCGAAGGCAGCAAAGCCGGCCCCGGCCTCGCCGCCGGTGAGTCGTTCGGCGCGGAGGTTTTCGTTCGCCAGCGTCAGCGCGTCACCGACGCGAAACGAGCGGTACAACTCGTTCAGCGTCGGCGCACGAAACGCACGATTGACAGAAGCGAACAGCGAGACGCTCTCCGCCGGCTTATAAAGCACCGAGAGTTGAGGGCTGAAGGCCGTCTCGATGCGGTCGCGGAAGTCGAGCGTCGTGGTCGTGCTGCCCGACGCCCGCGCCCGCGTCGCCTGCTGCGCGTCGTAGTTGCGCCAGCGGTCAAAGCGCGCTCCCGCCGTCACGAAAAGTTGCGGCGTGAGACGGACGGTGTCCTGCGCGAAGACGCCGATGCTACGCTCGCGCCCGCCTGCACCGACCAGTGACGCGGCGCGACCTCCGATATAGACGATCTCGTCGCTCGCGCCGCGCACCTCGCGCGCATCGAGGCCGGCGACAAGCGCGTTTCTCGTTCCGACCGCACGCGACCACTGCGCAGTGAAACCGATGAACTGCGCCGGGACGCGCTGCACGCGGGTCAGTGTTTCGGTATCACGGTTCGCGGCGACGGCGGAGAAGTTCTGGTCGAAAACTTGTGTGCCGCCATAGGCGCGGAGCGTGAATGCGCCGGCGCGCGGCGTCTGCCAATCGCCGCCCGCGATCAGTTGCCGGATGTGCGTGCGGTTGGTTTGCAGCGGCGTTCCATTAGCCCGCGACTCACCGAACAGCGACCCACGCACGAACAGACGCTGACCCTGATTAATAAAGCGTTCGAGCGTGAGCACCAAGCCTGCGCGCCGCGAGCCGGCTGGAGTGTCAGCACGCCCCCGCTCGCGCTCGTCGACGAGGATGTAACCGTCGGTGCGGAATGATTCAGCGGCCAGACTCGCGCCCCACTTTCCGCGCCGCGTGCCGGCGAACAGCGAGCCATCGGGCGTCCGTTGATTGCCATACGACAACTCAAGCGAAAGTGCATCTGAGTCATCGTCGTCGCCCGTTGGTCGTGTCAGGAGTTGGACAACGCCGCCGAGCGCCGCGCTGCCGTAGAGGCTCGACGAGCCGCCGCGCAGCACTTCGACGCGGCTCACGGATTCGCGCGGGACGCGCCCCCAATAGACCCAGCCGCCGAACGGATCATTGAGCGGCACGCCGTCGGCGAGGACCACCGCGCGGCTCGCGCCGCTGGCACCGACGCCGCGTAAACTGACGCCCTGCGCAGTCGGGTTGGCGGTGCGGCTGCCTGCGCGGCGGAAGAGGCTGAAGCCCGGCACCTGTCGCAGCGCGTCGTCAACGGTCAACGCCGCTGTCGACTCCAGATTCGCTGCCGACAGCACGCGGACGCTCGCCGCCGTGTCGCTCAGTCGCGTCTCGGTGCGCGTCGCCGTGACCGTCACATCCTCGGCGACCGCTGCGGGCGCGAGCACAATCCTTAACGGCTCACTGTTGAACTCAACGCGATTCCAACGGCGCGTGAACGGCGCGAAGCCACGCGCGCGCACGGTGACAGTCCCACTCGCAGCGTTCGTATCTATACTGAAGCGCCCGTCGTCATCGGCAATGCTCACTGCCAACGGCACGCCGTCCCCATCTTGCGAGACTTGCGCGCCGACGACCGGTGCACCCGTCTGATCGACCACCACGCCTTCAACGCGCGCCAGTCGTCCGGTCGCCCCGCCCGGCGCCGTCACCTCTTGAGCGAAGACTTTCGGCACCGTGAACAAGATGAACACCGCCGTCAACGTGTAAGCCAGCACGAATCGCGCCGCCGCGTGAGTAGTCAAAATGGTCATGGACTTCATTGCGTCAGATGGAGAACTGTCAATCAAGACGTGGAACGTCATGTCTCTACCGTGCGAATGCACCACACCGCGGTGGTCATCGTCGCGTCTCGCGAGACACGAACGACCATCACGTTCAAATGATCGCAGCACGGTTTTGCGTGTCGCCATTTTCACACGCTGCCGGAGAAAATCAAACCGCCATCAAGTCTTTGCTCCGTTATTTTCTGAGCCGTTTGCGTACCTTACTATTAGCGTCGAGACGCGCGCTGGATGCGGTTGTCCGTGACGCTCATTGATGGTAGAGTGCATCTTCAAAACAAGCGCTTTCGTTCGTTTGTTAACTTCAAAAGTCAACGGATGTTAAGTGTTCCGACGTTCTTTTTCATACACCCGACCCCGCACCCGACATCGCCACACAGCGTTGAGTTTTTTGTCCCGGCGGGTGACTTCGTCAAGTTCTCGCCTCTTGCCTTCGCCTCACACACTGCGCTCTTGGGGTGCAAGCGGCCACACGCAATTAATGAATGATCGGGTCGCGCCGCGGCGTCGGGCGTCGGGCGGGACTCGGAAGATGACGCGCCGATTGAGGTATAAGGTTGGCGCAGAAAATTATTTGGAATCTGACCGAACGCGCCCGGCGTTTGAAGCGACGGGCATGTTTGTAAGCGAGGCGACGGGCTGGTCTGAAAACATTATGGACTTGCCCGCCGGTTTATTTCTGTGAGCATTGAAACAAAAGAGACACCACGACGCCCGTTGTCGCGCGCCGAACAGGAAACTGAAGCGGCGGCGGAACGTTTGAACACGCAGATCGAAGCGGCGCTCGCCGCTGTGGCCGTGCGCTCCGACGACTCCATCGACGAACTTGATGCATACGCCGACCGCTTGGAGCGCGCCGCCCGTGACCTCGCGGTGGCGTTGCGCGAGTTGGCCCAGCAGCACCATGCCAACAAAGACCGCTAAAATAATTAAATATCCGTGAAGCGCGAAACACAACGGTGATTCGCGCTTTTTTTATCACTGGTCAGAAGGTTTGACGGCGCACATGATTTGTTGCCTGGAACAACAATTTTCAGATCAGGAGTTTTTTTATGGCCGCCACGATGTCATCATCCGAGAAGTTGACGGAAGAGCGAGGACACAAGCGCACTCCGGTCGGGGTTGAGGCTCACGGCGTGAGAGCGGCGCGGCGGGTTTACTGGAACTTAACGCCGCCGGAATTGTACGAAGAGGTCGTGCGCCGTGGCGAAGGCGTTATCTCCAATCACGGCGCACTCGTGGTAGACACCGGCGAACATTCCGGGCGCGCCGCCAAGGACAAAGCCATCGTCCGCGAGCCATCGTCCGCGGACAGAGTGTTCTGGGGCGAAGTCAACAAGGAAATTTCTGAAGAGCGGTTCAACGCGCTACGCGACCGGATGATGGATTACACGCGTGGGCGCGACCTGTTCGTGCATGATGCTTTCGCCGGGGCCGACTCGCGCTATCGCCTGCCGGTGCGCGTCATCAGTGAACTGGCGTGGCATTCGTTGTTCGCGCGCACGATGCTCATCAACGACCCGGCGGCTGACAATCGACCGGAATTCACCATCATCAATCTACCGGGATTTCGCGCCGACCCGACACGCGACGGTACGCGCTCGCCGACATTCATCCTGATAAACTTCAGCCAGCGGCTGGTGCTGATCGGCGGCACGTCATACGCCGGTGAAACGAAGAAGAGTGTCTTTTCGATTCTCAATTATCTGTTGCCTGAGCGGGGTGTGATGAGCATGCACTGCTCGGCGAACGTCGGGGCGGACGGCGATGTGGCGATCTTCTTCGGCCTGTCGGGAACCGGCAAGACCACGCTCTCCGCCGACCCGGAGCGCCGTCTGATCGGAGACGATGAGCACGGATGGTCGGACGAAGGCGTTTTCAACTTTGAGGGCGGTTGCTACGCCAAAGTGATCCGCCTCTCGCCCGAAGCCGAGCCTGACATCTACCGCACGACACGAATGTTCGGCACCATATTGGAGAACGTCGCTTTCGATTCGGAGACGCGCGCGCTCGACCTCGACAACGCATCGAAGACCGAGAACACGCGCGCCGCCTATCCACTGACGAGCATCCCGAATATCGTCCCCGAAGCTCGCGCCGGACACCCGAAGAACATCATCATGCTGACCGCCGATGCATTCGGCGTGCTGCCGCCGGTCGCGCGTCTCACTCCTGAGCAGGCGATGTACCATTTCCTTTCCGGCTACACAGCGAAGGTGGCCGGAACGGAGAAGGGCGTCAAAGAACCCGAGGCGACTTTCTCGACCTGCTTCGGCGCACCATTTATGGTGCTGCATCCAAGCGTCTATGCCGACCTGCTCGGCAAGCGGATAGAGGAACACGGAGCGCAGTGCTGGCTCGTCAACACCGGCTGGTCGGGCGGCCCGTACGGCGAAGGCCAACGAATGAAGATCGCGCACACGCGCGCGATGATCCGCGCGATTCTGACGGGCGCCCTCGCCCAGGTCGAGACGCGGCCTGACCCTGTGTTCGGCGTCGGCGTGCCCGTCTCGTGCCCCGACGTGCCTACGAACGTGCTGACCCCGCGCAACACATGGCGCGACCCAACAGCCTACGACCGCAAGGCGCGCGAACTCGCCGCACGCTTCAATGAGAACTTCCGAAAGTACGCCGACGGAGTCTCCGAAGCGGTACGTGCCGCCGCACCAAAGGCAGACTGATTTCTGTATGAATGGTGAGTATATTTTTCCGGCGAGATTAGATGAGGTCAACTATGAAATCGAAACTTTATGCGCTGTTAGCTGTGGTCTCATTATGCTGTTTAATCGGCTGGACAGGTTACGGGCAAAACAGGAGGCAGATGTCTGCTGCGTGGGAGTACAAGGTTGTCAATAATCCCTCCGAGGTGTCGCTTAATGAACTCGGTGCTCAGGGTTGGGAGTTGGTATCAATAGCTGCCTATGGAGACCCCTCCACTGGTTATTTTAATGCTGCCTACTTCAAACGTGCGAAATAAGGTTTGAGTCCGAACGACTGAGTGCTGCCCGGAAGTGTGTACACACTTCCGGGCGGATTCGCTCACGGTCTTCCAAACTTACAGGTTTTCGTTCCTCTTCACCTATCTCCTAATCCTTAGGGTACTGGTACTGGTCTGAGTGTTAGTCTGAACTACAGTACTCGAAGGGCTGCTTAAACGTGCTGTGGCGTTCAGGTCTATTGAATCCGGCCCTGAAACCGGGTCATAGGTGGCATTGAATGATAGTCGCTGACCTGGGTTTATGCTAAAGACTCCTCCACCAGTTATAGTCACATCCAATCCCTCCGTCCCCGATGCAACATAGCTAAACTGCAAGTTACCCTGCGCGGAGCCTCCCGTTGACATCGTAACTGTTATAGGAATTGTCGAGCTAGCCTCGCCTGTATACCCAAGGACATCGGGGTTGAAGCTGCCGAACGGGTTGAGCGTAAGAAAAGGCGCCACCGTTGCAGAACTCGTGCTACTACCAGCATCATTCGTAGAGTTCGCCATCGGGCAATACTGTTCGGCGATGGCAGTCGTGCTGTATTGCCCGTCGCAGCCTGTCTCTCCACTAAATATCGAAAGGGAAACACCGCCGCCACCCGAAGTGAATGTACCGCAGGAGTAGCCATACATTTCCGTTCTCACGTTGTAGGTGTGTCCATAGGAATCACCGCCCGATGATACGCTCCCGTAGCCGTTGACGTAATCAGCGCCCGGCGTGTAGCTGGTTTCAGAGTATAAGTAAACGGTGCCGTCGCCCATCTGCATAAAGGACGAGAGGCCGAAAAACGTAGCTAAAGCCATGCCCATCGAATGGTGCGGACGTGCATGTTGGCCGGGTATCACCGGCTTGTCAGCGAAGCCTTTCACCTGCCGCTTAACGCGCTCATTGATGTGGCTGCGAAGTTTTGCCGCCGCTTTAGAACCTAAGCGATTCTGTAAGGTGGTCGCAAATTCAGCGATTGCAGTTTCCTTCTGTCGCTGTATCCCCTTCAATTGCGTCCACACTTCCTGACCCGGATTCGGCCACGTGCGGTCTTTGATGTCCATAATCTGCTTGTCGAAGACGCCGACGGTGTTATGGAAGTTAAGCGCCTGAAACAGCAGAGAGTCTACCTCGGTATCTTTGAGTCCGGTTTGTCCGGCAAAGCTTCTGGCATTCTTTAGTGTCTGCTCACCCTTATCCGGGTTCGCGTACAGCGACCCGAAGAAAGATTCATAAGCCACCCAATCCGGGATTGAGTCAGGGTTAACGGAACCATCTTTAGTGAGTTGAGGTTTTTCTTGTAACTTGGTGCCGACACTGTGTCTGATGGTGAAGACGAGCGCGATGGCAGCAATGCCGAGAGTGAGAGTCAAAATAGTTAACTTTCGCATGTGAGAATCCTCCTATCGTGTGCGGGCGTGAGGTCGGCGGAACCTGTGGAAAATTCGCCGACGAAGGCTGACGTAAGTGAGTGTCTTTGTCGTCAGCATTTTAGGGATTGTGCTATTCACTTATTGCTAACACGCGCACGTTACTCTCACTTCTTTGGTGCATCAATGGTCGGCGGACTACGAAGATGTAAGTTCTTTTTCAGCGACACGGACAGTTCTCAATTTACTTTCGCGGAATTTGACTTGCCCCTCGACAGTTCTTACTCTCATCCTGTTCAAAAATTTAGACGAAGTATTAAGCCTCTATTAAGTAACGTCACCCAACTGATAATCAATTGGACGGGGGTTTGCCGGGGCTTACTTACGTCCGCCGCAGTCACTGTGATCCCGTGCCGTGCGTTCGCATCTAATCTGAGCTTGATTGCGCCGCCGCCTTAGTTGTACAAAACAATCTACAACTCGTCGTAATACTCACGGTGGGTACACGGGAGCGTCCGCCCCTTCGTGCGCAGCCTGGTCGCTCGTCGCTTTACTGCTGGTCAATCTGTCACACGTCATTCGTTGCTGTCTGTATGACGCCTGAACGTTGGAAACAAGTTGAGGAACTGTTTCAGTCCGCTCTCGAACGCCCCGCCGGCGGTCAGCGCGCGGCGTTCCTTGATGAAGTCTGCGGCGGCGACGCGGAGCTGCGCCGGCAGGTCGATGCGTTGATCGATTCACACGAGCGGGCCGGAAGTTCCAAAGAAGCGCCCGCCCGCGCCGCGGCCAACGCAACCGTCGAGGAGCCGCGCGACGAGTTGGCTGGGTCGATAGTCGGGCGGCGCATCGGCGCGTACCAGGTGGTGCGCGAGATTGGGCGCGGTGGAATGGGTGCGGTCTATCTGGCGGCGCGCGCCGACGACGTATTCGACCGGCGCGTCGCGATCAAGCTGGTGAAGCGCGGCATGGACACCGACTTTATCCTCCGCCGGTTCCGCCACGAGCGGCAGATTCTCGCCAACCTCGATCACCCGAATATCGCGCGCCTGTTCGACGGCGGCACGACCGAAGATGGATTGCCGTACTTCGTGATGGAGTACATCGACGGTCAACCGATTCATCACTACTGCGACACGCGGAGGCTGTCGGTGACAGAGCGTCTGCGCCTTTTCCGCCTCGTCTGCGCGGCGGTCGCATACGCGCACCAGAGCCGCGTCATCCATCGTGATATCAAACCCGGTAACATCCTGGTCACCGCCGATGGCACGCCGAAGCTGCTCGACTTCGGAATCGCCAAGCTCTTAAACCCGGAGATGATTACCGACACTTACGACCCGACGGGGACGGCCTTGCGCCTGATGACGCCCGAATACGCCAGCCCCGAACAAGTGCGCGGCGAGCCAATCACCGCTGCGAGCGATGTCTACAGTCTGGGCGTGCTGCTCTATGAATTGCTGTCGGGTCATCGTCCGTACCCACTCTTGAGCCGTCTGCCGCACGAGGTCGCGCGCGTCATCTGCGAAGTCAACCCGGAGCGTCCGAGTGTCATTATCGGCAACGTCGACGGCATTCTATTGACCGACGGCATCAAGAACCAGAACGCGGCCACGGCGGAGGCGGTCGCCCGTTGCCGCAACGCCGCGAGCGTCGAGATACTGCGACGCGAATTAGCCGCCGACCTCGATGGCGTCGTGCTGAAGGCGATGCGCAAAGAGACCTCCGAACGTTATCTGTCCGTCGAACAATTTTCCGAAGACATCCGGCGCCACCTCGACGGCCTCCCCGTCTCGGCAATGCTACTTATTCCGGGTCATGACAACATCGCCGATGGCGGCGGTCACGTCGCGGGCCTCTTGCGCGAGCCGGCGACTGTGGATCGATCAATTGCCGTGCTGCCGTTAAAGACGCTGCGGCTCGGCGGGACGGACGACACCGGCGACGAGTATCTCGGCCTCGGCTTAGCCGATGCAGTTATCAACCGGCTGAGCAACATCCGCCGCATCACCGTCCGCCCGACAAGTTCCGTGCTGAAATACATGCAGGAGGCGAACGACCCGTTCACTGCCGGTGAGGAGTTGGGCGTCGGCTTTGTGCTCGACGGGCGGATTCAGCGTATTGGCGACCGCATCCGCGTCACCGTGCAGCTTGTCAGCATGCGCGACGGAGCGCCGCTGTGGGCTTCACAGTTCGACGAGAAATATACCGACATCCTGAGTTTGGAGGATTCGATTTCAGCGCAAGTGGCCGAGGCTCTGATCCCGAAGCTGACCGGCGAAGAGCGCGAGCAACTGACCAAGCGCGGGACGGACAACCCCGAAGCGTTCGAGGCCTACCTGCGCGGACGCTATCACTGGAACACATACACCGAAGAGGGATTGGCGAAGGCGATTGTCCACTTCAATCAGGCCATCGCCGTCGACCCGTCTTACGCCGCCGCGTACACCGGGGTCGCCGATTACTACAACTGGCTGGGCGTCTACAGCGTACTGCCGCCACGCGAATGCTTCAGCGCCGCGAAGGAGGCCGCGACGCGCGCCATCGCCATCGACGACACATTGGCCGAAGCGTTTACCTCGCTCGGCTTCGCGGTCTGGGCCTACGATTGGGACTGGCGAGAGAGCGAGCGTCTCTTCAAGCGTGCCCTCGAACTCAACCCCAACTATCTTCCGGCGCACGAGTGGTACGCGCACGTTCTCGGGTCGTCGGGACGCCATCCCGAAGCGATTGCCGAGATGCGACGTGCGATTGAGCTTGACCCGCAGTCGGCGGCACTCGCCGCGATGTTCGCCTTCGAGTTGCGCGTCGCGCGGCAGTACGACGAAGGCGTCGAGCAACTACGGCGCGCCATCGCCATCGAGCCGAATAATCATCTGGTGCTGCAAGGCTTCGGCTGGGTGTATGGGCAACAGGCGAGGTTCGAAGAGGCGCTGGCCGCGACCGGCAGGGCGGTCGAGTTATCCGGGCGCACGCACCTCACGCTGTGGACGCACGGTTACATGCTGGCGGTGTCGGGCCGCGAGCGAGAGGCGCGTCAGGTGCTCGCCGAACTCCACGACGCGGCACGGCACCGCTACGTTTCGCCGTGTTTCATGGCGCTCATCAACACCGGGCTGGGCGACTACGATGAGGCTTTCAAATGTCTCGACCGCGCCGTCGACTTGAGGGACTACTGGCTGGTGTGGCTCGGCGTCGAGCCGCGCTTCGACGCGCTGCGCTCCGATCCGCGCTTCCGGCAACTTCTGAAACGCATCGAAGCGGGCAAGTTGAAAAGCGGTGCGCAAGCGACGACCATCATCGATGCGAGTTTCGCTCCCGCATCGCGCGTCGCCGGCCATCACGACGCGGCGCACCACCGCCATGACGACGAAGCGACATCCCCATCACACGTCGTCGACACTCTCGGCGACGGTGTCGGCGCGCGGCCTTTGATGCGGCGTCTGCCAGCCGCCGCCCTCGCCGTATTACTCGCCCTGACAGCGAGCACCGTCCTCTACTTCAAGCCTTGGGCGACGGGCGTGCGGCGACTGACCGCACTGACCCGGCTCACCGGTGACATCGCCGTCGACTGGCAACCGAAGTGGTCGCCCGACAGTTCCCGGCTCGTCTTCACAAGTTTCCGGGACGGCAAGCCGGAGATTTACGCGACCGGCATTGACGGCAACGGACTCGCGCGGTTAACGCTCAATACGACGGAGGACTTTACGCCCGCGTGGTCGCCCGACGGCAAAAAGATCGCCTTTGTCAGCAAGCGCGACGGCAACGACGAAATCTATGTGATGAACGCCGACGGCGGCAACCAAACGAACATCTCGAACAACGCGGCGGTTGACAGCCGACCCGCATGGTCGCCCGACGGCATGTCAATCGTCTTCACTAGCAACCGCGCCGGGCCGCCGGACAATCACGAAATATACTTGATGGACATTGACGGGAATAAAGTCACGCGGCTGACGACCAGCGAAGCTTTTGAGAGTGATCCGAGTTGGTCGTCTGATGGCGGAAAGATCGCCTTCGCCAGTAACCGTGACGGCAACTTCGAGGTCTACGTGATGGACCCCGACGGCGGCAATCAAATGAACATCTCGAACAATGCGGCGTTCGACGGCAAGCCGGTCTGGGCACCTGACGGACGGCGTCTCGCCTTTACCAGCAACCGCGACGGCGATCCGAATAACTATGATATCTGGGTGATGAGTGCCGGCGGCGGCGACGCGAGGAGGTTAACTGACAATCCGAAAGTGGACGATGAGCCGGCATGGTCGCCCGACGGTTCAATGATCGCTTTCCAAAGTGAGCGCGACGGCAACTTCGAGATTTACGTCACGCCAGCCGACGCTCCCGGCGGCGGACGGGCGAAGCGGACGGGGGCCCCATCCATTGCAGTGCTACCGTTTAAAACCGAGGAGGCGTCCGGCGAAGATGTCTACCTCGGCTTCGGCCTGGCCGACGCAGTGACGGCGCGCATCGGGCAACTCCGGCAGATTTCCGTGCGGCCATCGAGCGCGGTCAGGCGTTATCTCAACACATCCAAGAGCGCGGCGCAGATCGGGCAGGAGTTAGACGTTGACTACGTGTTGACCGGCCTCATCAAGCGCGCTGGCGACGGCGTCGCGGTGACGGCCAGACTGACTGACGCGCGCGACGGCGGCACGCTCTGGGAGGAGAAGTACGACGAGCGGTCTACTGACATCGCCGCCATGCAGGGGAAAATTTCCGAGCGCGTGACACGCGCGATGACGCTCGAACTGACAAGCGACGAGCAGCAGTTGCTCGCCAAACGTTACACCGACAACGGCGAAGCTTATCAACTCTATCTCGCCGGTCGTTATCATTGGGGCAAGCGCACCGGCGAGGCGTTGAAACAGGCGATCTATTTATTTGAGCAGGCGCTTAGCAAAGATCGGAACTACGCGCTGGCCTACGCCGGTCTGGCCGATTGCTATGCGCTGCTCAGTTGGTACAACTCGCCGCCGCCGCCCGACGCTTTTCCGAAAGCGAAGGAGGCCGCGATGCGTGCGATTCAACTCGACGAAGGACTCGCCGAAGCGCACGCCTCGCTCGCCTTCGTGCTGCTCTACTACGAGCGTGACTGGGCCGGGGCCGAGCGCGAGTTCCGGCGCGCCATCGAGTTGAATCCATCCTACGCAACCGCGCATCACTGGTACGCCTTCAACCTCGCCGCGATGGGGCGGCACAACGAAGCACTCGCCGAAATAAAACGCGCGCAGGAACTCGACCCGAACTCACTGATTATCGGCACGGCGGTAGCCAACGTGCTGTACTACGCGCGGCAGTACGATCAAACAATTGAGCAGTGTCTGCGGATGCTTGAAGTGGACCCCGGCTTCATCCCGGCATACATGGTTTTACGCGGCGCGTACACGAGCAAGGGGCTGCACGATGAAGCCGCCGCCATCCTGCAAAAAGAGAATTCATATGCCGGCGACCATCTGGGAAAGGTGGCGCGGCTGGCTCACCTGCACGCCGCCGCTGGCCGTCGCGACGAAGCCCACACCGCGCTCGGCGAGTTGCGCCGGTTGCGCCGGCAACAGCCGCTGTTTGCCTACGAGATTGCGACAGTTCACGCCCAGTTAAAAGAGAATGATGAAGCCTTCGCGTGGCTTGCCACGGCGGAACGCGAACGCACCATCGGCTTCGCTTTTATCAAGGTCGACCCCGACCTCGACAACCTGCGCGCCGACCCACGCTTCGACGCTATGCTCCAACGCATCGGGCTAACGCAGTGATTCAATCCCCGAAGTGAGTTCGGTGTAAACAGAAGGCGAAGTACACAAGGCGCGCCCAGATGTAAGGGGGGTTCGATTTAGTCGCCAGTCAAGGCAGTGGTCGAGAAGAATCTCCTTCAACGAGGCGAGACCTCTTCGAGAAGATTCTGACGAGCAAGGTCAAGCACTGCTTCCGCCTGCTCGCGGTTCACGCCGGGGAAACCTTCAAAGAACACGCCAATTGACTCACCACCGGCCATGTAGTCAAAGAGGTTCTTGATCGGCACACGTGTGCCGTCAAAGCAGGGCGCTCCGCTCATCCTCTCCGGATCAGTCCAGATCAGGTCGGGAATATTTAAGGCTTTCTTTGTGTCAGTGGTAAGCATCGCTTTAAAGCTCTTCAGGCGTTGACCGGCTCGCGCTTGAACATTTGATCGGCGATGACGCCGAGCAGGATCACGGCCCCCATCACCGCGAAGTTGAGCGAACTGGGGATGCCGAGCAGGTTGACGAGATTCTGGAGCACCTGCAAGAGCGCGGTGCCGATCAATATCCCGATGATCGACCCTTCGCCGCCGCGTAAAGAACAGCCGCCTAAGACCGCCGCCGCAATGCCGTACAGTTCGTAAAAGTTTCCGTGCGACGATGGCGAGATCGAGTTGGTGTAGAACGCCATCAACACGCCCGCGATGCCGGCGAGCGCGCCCGACAGAATGTATGCGCTCGCGATGACCCGGCGCGAATTGACGCCCGCATAGCGCGCCGCTTCTTCGTTCCGCCCGACCGCGAACAGATAGCGCCCGTAGACCGAGCGGTGCAGCACCACCCACATCACCGCGCTGATGAAAACCAGCAGCACGAACGGCATCGGCACGTAGAACAGCGTGCCCGACGCCAGGTCGCGTAACGTCTCGAAGCCGAGCGCGCTGCCGAAACCTTTCGTCTCGTCGTTGGCGATGAAGCGCGCGAGGCCGCGGTAAAACAGCAGCCCGCAGAGCGTCACGATGAACGGCTGAATGCGCACACGCGTAATCAAAAAACCGTGCAGCCAACCGAGCGCCATCGCTGCCGCGATGACCGCCGCGACCGCCACGGCACTCGGCCAGCCCCACTCGGTCAGCATCATCGATAGCAGCACGCCGAGCAGCGCGAAGACCGACCCAACCGACAGATCAATGCCGCCGGTGATAATCACCAGTCCGAGGCCGATGCTGAAGATGCCATACGTCCCGATCAGCCGCCCCATGTTCTGCAAATTTGCCACACCGAGGAAGCGCGGGTTGATCGCCGCGACAACGACGCACAGCGCAACCAGCAGGATGAAGATGCCGAGTTCTTTTCTCATCAATTGATCACGCCTTGAGTCGATGTTTCCAATGGTTCTTCAGTCCTCCCGACCGCGAGCCGCATGATGGCCTGCTCATCACACTCGCCTTGATTGAGGATGCCGGCGACGCGCCCTTCATGCATCACCGCGACGCGGTCGCTGTTGTTGATAATCTCTTCCATATCGCTGCTAATCATCACGACGCTGACGCCGCCGACGGCCAGCCCACGCATCAACTCATAGATTTCCGCCTTCGCACCGACATCGATGCCGCGCGTTGGCTCGTCAAAAATCAAGACGTGCGGGTTCAAGCTGAGCCACTTGGCGAGCACCACCTTCTGCTGATTGCCGCCGCTCAAATCCGCCGCCCGCGCCTCGATTGACGGTGCCTTGACGTTCAACTGGCCGCACCACTCGACGGCGGCGGCGCGCTCGCGTCCGCGTTTAATCAGCCCGGCGTCGGCATAGCGCGCCAGCGCCGGCAGCGTGATGTTGGCGCGAATCATGAAATCGACGATCAGTCCGGTGCCACGGCGGTCTTCCGGAATCAGATAGATGCCGTGCGCGATGGCGTCCGCCGGCGACGAGATTTTTAATTCCAAGCCATCAAGCAGCACCGACCCGCCGACCGCCGCTTCGACGCCGAAGATCGCCCGCGCCACTTCAGTGCGACCCGCACCGATTAGTCCCGCGACACCGAGCACCTCGCCCCGCGCGACGGCGAACGAGACTTCGCGTGACGGATACCGGCGCGTTCGCAGATTCCGCACGGCGAAGTACGGCGGGCGATTCGCGTTTGACGGGCGCGCGTCGGGGCGCTTGATGTCGCGCCCGACCATCAATTTGACGAGCCGGTCATGCGTCACCTCGTCGCGCGCGAGGGTGCCGGCGGGGCGACCATCGCGCAACACGACGACGCGGTCGGCGATTTCTTCGACCTCGCTCAGACGGTGCGAGATGTAGATCACGCTGACTCCCTGCGCCTTCAATTCTCTGATGACGGCGAGCAGCCGCTCCGTCTCGGTCAACGTCAGACTCGAAGTCGGCTCGTCCATAATCAGGATGCGCGCGTTTTGCGACAGCGCCTTCGCGATTTCGATTAACTGGCGTTGCGCAATGGAGAGGCTGGCGAGCGGCGCGCGACTCGCAACATCGAGTCCGAGTCGCTTCAGGCAAACATCCGTCGCAGCGCACATCCGGCGATGATCGATCAATCGAAGGAACCCGCCGCGCAACGGCTCGCGGCCAAGGAAAACATTTCCGGCCACGTCCAGGTTATCGATCACGTTCAGTTCCTGGTGGATGAAACCGACGCCGAGGCGCAGCGCGTCGCGGACCGAACGAACTGTCACCGGCTGCCCGTCGATTTCGATTTCGCCGAGGTCAGGCCGATAGACGCCGCCGAGTATTTTCATCAGCGTCGATTTACCCGCGCCGTTCTCGCCGACCAACGCGACGACTTCGCCCGCGCCCACTTCGAGGTCGACCGCGTCGAGCGCCACCACACCGGGGAACCGTTTGCTAATCCCCTTCATGTGCAAGACCGGTGGATTCATCGATTGACTTTTCACTTCCGTCCGCGAAGTTGGTTGATCCTGACGATGAACTCGTCGACGCCGTCTTGTTTGATAATCAGCGTCGGAACGAGAATCTGTTTTGAGGCTGGGATGCCGGAGCGGTCGCCGCCGAGCACTTTCGCCATCAGTTGAATCGCCTGATAGCCGAACTCATAAGGCTGCTGCACGACCGTACCGTGAATGGCTCCTTCCTTCACCCCGGCAAGCGTCTGATCGTCCTCGTCAAAACAGACGATCTTAACTTTGCCGACGCGCCCCGCATCACGGACGGCGTTCAGAATCGCCGGGCCGTTGTAGCCCCACAGTCCGACCAGGCAAGCTACGTCGGCGTACTTCACCAGCGTATCGGCGGCGTTCGACTTGGCGCGCGCCCCATCAGCGTCGTCGGTGCGCACGTCGATGATCTCGACCTTCGAGCCACGCAACGTCTCAACGATACCTTCGTAACGCTCGCGCGCGTTCTGCGCGTCACGCTTGCCGACAAAGATCATGATCCGGCCACCATCGGGCAATGCATCTCTAATCAACTCGCCGGCCTGTCGACCGGCGGCGCGGTTGTCGGTGCCGAGGTAAGCCGCGCGGTCACTCTGCGGCGCGTCGCTGTCCTGTGTGATGACCAGCGCCTGCTTCGCCACGTCGTTAATCATCCCGGTCTGGTTGGCCGGATCAACCGGACTGATGGCGATGCCGTCGACGCCCTTTGCCAGTAGGTCGTCGACGATGCGCTTCTGCTCGGCGGCTGTTCCGTCCGACGGGATTCTGAATTCGACTTCGACGTTCGATAACTCGCCGTCCGCCTTTTCGGTTCCACGTCGCGCAATCGTCCAGAAGTCGGCGGGGTTGTTGGTGACGAAGGCGACCTTGAAAGTTTTCGCCGCTGCGGTGTCGCCCGGCGCCGGTGCCTCGACTTGACGCGCGCACCCGCCAATCAGCACCGCCGCGCACACGCCACAGACGAGCGCGCCAAGATTCATCAGCTTTGTTTTCATCTGTTCCTCGCGAATGACTTGAGACTGTCAGACTGTAATCGTGTAGGAGTGTGTGTATGCCTGTCCGCGGGCCGATTGTCAAACACTTTTTCGCCGCCGCGGTAATGCTTCAATTGTCAGGGGAGGTAAGTAGGAAGGCAAAAGTAACAAGGGTAAAAGGCAAAAGTAACAACCAGTCATAACGCGGCTGTGGTTTAATCTCTATACTCAGAAACTTTGCTTAGGTACATAGCATAGACTTGCGGTCTGTGGATGGGGCAATAACACAGACTCAAGTCTGTGCCGCTCTTTATCCGATGTCGGCAGGGTCTTTGACTTTCTCGGAACTCGCCGCCAAACTTGCGGCCACTATGCCACACAACGCGAGCGACCGCTCAGCCACAGTTAACGATGCGCGCTCGCTGCTTGATCCACTGCGGCGTCTGCACGAACGCATCCGCGCCGGCGTCGTCGAG
>JALZJL010000349.1 GCA_030859785.1 Acidobacteriota bacterium | reverse complement strand
ACCCTTCGGCGTACGGTGAGCGCGCACTGCGGCGACAGTCTCTGGCGACATTAACACCTGCGCCGAGGCGACGGCGCGCCGCGCGGTGACGGCCTTCGCGCTCGTGTCGACCATCGCGACGCGGCCCAGATCGTCCATGTGTGTTAGCTGTGTCATCTCCGTTCACCTTTAGGTGTTGTGTAGCTATCAGGTCGGGAATCATTTAACCGCAAAGAACGCAAAGTAAAAGCACGCAAAGTACGCAAAATTTCAGAGGCGGTTGACTACTCTTTTGATTCCGTCTTTCATGCGGGCCACTTTAAAATTTATTATAGCGGTTTGCAGTTGAGTGTAACCAATTACCCATCGTTTAGAGGCGGGCTGTGCCCGCCGGTTCGAGTTGAGACGGCGGGCACAGCCCGCCTCTAAACGGTCGCGCCCAATTGAAAACCGCTATAGGTTTTCCCTCCGCGAAGCATGGACGATCAACGTGTTTCCGCCGAGCAGGATTTCGTTTGACTGAAGTTCATCTGTCCATCGCGCGCGCCGCTTCTGTTCCGGCGTGAGACGTCCCAGCAGACGTATCAGCGCGACGGCGGGCCAATACGCCCAGAGGTGCGCTTTGGGTTTGTCGCGGTAGAGTTTCAGAATCCCGAAGCCGTACTTCTCCAGCGTGAAGCGCAGTTCAGTGTAAGCAATCGGATTGACGTGCAGCGCGATTTCTTCCATCGCGCCGAACTCGTCGCGCAACGCACGCAGATGCTCGCTCGACAGCGGTTTGAAGTGCGAGGTGTAACCGCCGAGCAGCCACTTGAACCGCTCCTCGATATTGAGGATGTTCGGCACCGTCACGATCAAGTGTCCATTTGGCCTAAGCAGTCGCGCGAACTCGCGGATGGCCTGCTGTGGATTCTCAATATGCTCGAGTCCTTCAACGCAGGTCACGTAGTCGAACGCTCCGTCTTCATACGGCAGCACGCCCGAAAGGTCGCCGCGCTTTATCTCGACGTCCTTCAGACGAAATATCTCCGGATAGAGGTCGCAACAGCGCACGTCGAAGCCGAGATTGATGAGTCGCGCGGCAAGTGCCCCTTCGCCCGCCGGGACGTCGAGCAGGGCGCCGCGGACGGATGAGGCTTTCAGAATTTCAGACACGACGTCGTGGATGGCTGCGTGTGCCAGCGGCACGGCGTCGCGTTCATGCGCTCTGTCATCCGTCGATGAAGCGGCGGCCACATCAACGTTTGCCGGAGCGGGCGCGACTTCATTGTTGTTCACTGTGCCTGTTCGCAAGTCTGTTCTCATGCTCATTAACTTAATCGTCAACCGACATGTATTGGCAATACCTAACACACTTTTGAAAGGAGGTGAAAGCAATCCGCCGCGCGAACACCGAGCGTATATATATCGAGTGCCGGGCTGAAGACGCGATGAATATAAATGCAAAGCGGAGTGTTTCGTGGCTGCTTCGCCAAGTGTCAAATGTACAAAGCTTTCTATTCAAGGGGACAACCGATTCACGCTCTACAATTCGAAAGTCGCACTTATACAGAGAGAGTGTTCCTCTACTGTTGAAATAAGGTTGATGTGGAGAAACCTCGTCAACTTAACGAAACGCTTTGACCGTCGAAAGACACTTACCAGTCAATCCGGCAGCTATTTATGAAACGTATATAAGCTGTCTTGACTAACATTCATAAATTTGAAAGGACAGAATAAATTGAAAAAGACATTCCTACTGATGATACTTGCCGCTGCCTCGTTTGCTTTTACCGCGTCAGACGCTTCGGCACAGAAAAACCCGATGGTCGGCGGTGCGGAGATGTTCCGCACCAAAGACATTGTCGATAACGCCGTCAACTCGAAGGATCACACGACATTGGTCGCCGCCGTTAAGGCCGCCGGATTGGTCGAGACGCTGAAGGGCGCAGGGCCGTTCACCGTCTTCGCTCCGACCAACATGGCGTTTGAGAAGCTTCCCGCCGGCACGGTCGACACGCTGCTCAAGCCGGAAAATAAAGAGATGTTGAGCAAAATCCTGACCTACCACGTCGTGGCGGGCAACATGGATTCCAAAGCGATCATGAAGGCCATCAAGAAGGGCAAAGGCATGGCGACATTGACGACCGTCAGCGGTGACACTTTGACCGCGACGATGGAAGGCAAGAGCCTCATGCTCAAGGATGAGAAGGGCGGGATGTCAACCGTCACGACCGCCAACGTGCGCCAGTCAAACGGCGTGATTCACGTGGTCGACACGGTTGTGATGCCCAACTAACTCGCATCACTTGATACTGAAAGTTGAAGAGGCGTACCCAACACATGGGTACGCCTCTTCAACTTTCAGGTGAAGGTCAGGTTCGCGCTCTCGGTATCTCATCCCGGCAAGCGCACGACATTGACGCGCGCTCCGGCGTCGAGATGTTTGATGTCTTCGGGGACGATGATCAAAGCCGTGGCACGCGTGAAGGCGACGAAGTCGGACGAGCCGCCCCACTTCAGAGGCTCCGCGACGAGCCGCCCATCGTCGTCGCTGTGGAGTGTCGCCGGAAGGTAGCTCCGGCGCTCGCTCGCGCCTTTTACCGCGCGACCGAGCACAGCCCGCTCTTCCAACAGCGCCGGCTCGCGCGCCGCCTGCATCGCGCGAATGGCCGTGCGGGCGAACAGATTAAAAGTGACCGCGACGGAGACGGGGTTGCCGGGGAGTCCGAAGACGAGCGTCTGTGATGACGGCGCGGACAGGCGGGCGAAGACGGTCGGCTTGCCGGGGCGCAGCGCCACACGCTCGAAGAAAATCTCGGCGCCGAGTTCATGCAACGCCGGCTTAGTAAAATCATAGACGCCCATCGACACGCCGCCCGACAAGATCAACAAGTCGGCACGCATCGCACCATCAGCAATCAATTCTTTGAGTGACGCGGGATCATCGCCGGCCAGCGGCAATCGTTCGACCGCTGCTCCGGTCAACGCGGCATAAGCGGCAAGCGAATAACTGTTCGAGTCACGAATTTGATCGACGCGCGGCCGCTCGCCGACCGCGACCAGTTCCGTGCCGGTCGCCAGCACTGCGACACGCGGGCGGCGACGTACCGCGACCTGCGCATAACCGAACGCCGCGAGCGAAGCGACGGTCGCCGCGTTGATTGTCTCGCCGGCGCGCAGCACGATGCTGCCAGCCGTCACCTCTTCGGCGCGCCGCACAATCGAGCGCCCCGGCGTTGTGGCCTCGTTGATCTCGACTGATGCCCCGCCGTCCAACTCGCTCGTAACCTCGACCTGCTGCACGCTGTCCGCGCCGGCGGGGACAGGCGCGCCGGTCATGATGCGGACCGCTTCGCCGGCTTGAAGCTGCCCGCGCCAGCCGCGTCCCGCCGCCGATTCGCCGACAATGCGTAGCCGTGCGGGCACCGTCGTTAAGTCGGCGGCGCGCACCGCGTACCCATCCATCTGCGCGCGATCAAAAGGCGGCAGGTCCGAATCGGCGACGACATCTTCGGCGAGCACCCTTCCGAGGGCGTCGCTCAAGTCGATTCGTTCGACGGTCAGCGGTGGCGTGTGCGATTGAATAATGCGGATGGCTTCGGTGACGGAAATCATCATTAAGGATTGGCGAATGAAAGTCGCTCAGGTTATTGCGGACGGCTTTCAGCGTTGAGCAGCACAACTGTGGTTCCAGCATTCTTCATCATGTCAGCGAGGAACTTGCGGAACACATCAGCCTTCTTACGTTTTAATGAACCGTTTTCCAGTTTCTTATAGCGACTCACTTAGGGTCGCCGCCAAGGATAAGTTGCATTAAAAAACTGTGTAAGCTCGGTAATTTTTTGCTCTGCCCAGTTAGTAGCCTTGTTTAATGCTTCTGATGGTGAGGATATATTGTAGTCTTGTTCTAAAATTACTCCGCTGTATTTAGATATGCCTGCCGTCATCCAAGAACTACCCTTTCCATCGGCTCGTAGAATGATTGTGACTAACTTGTTTCGCTCACAAATTGAAATTTCGGCTCATGTAAACAATTGGTGCTCGGCGACAAGCTGAGCGATAAAGTCTGGTGAGACCTGCTTCCGATTGATCTGGTGCTCACAAATCGCTACGTAGTATTTCAGGTGCTTCTTATGCACGCC
>JALZJL010000348.1 GCA_030859785.1 Acidobacteriota bacterium | reverse complement strand
GACAGGCGCGGGCGGCAATACCGTCTATGCTATTCCGCATGAGCGATTGAAAGAAGTGATGAAAAAGTACAACCGATTAGCGAAGTGAAAGCCGGAAGAACGGACGACAGAGTTAGTCCGGCATCTTTTTCAAGCGATAGCTATTCAAGCGGCGAGAGTGATTGCCAATTGATTGACGCTTGCCTGGGTTAACTTATACCTGCTTCGCCTTCGGTGTCTTGGGAGGTACTGTCAACTTAACTTCGAGGACAGATAGGACTGAAGAAAGAAGATGAGGGATTGCTGCCTTTCGTCAACTCTACGCATCAACTCTCGCTCTCTTCAAGTCGCCATCTGAACGCAGATCACCTCAGCCCACTGAGCGTATCTCAACTCCATCTCCGCCCGGTAGCGCTCGGCCGTCAGCAGATGCCTTCTTGGTTTGAAGTGCGACGAGATGATGCCGAAAGCTGAAAGGAATCGTTGTGCATGACGGGCTGACTTGAACCGGCGCATGACTTTCTCTCGTACCCTGGTCGGTTGATGTGAGTTCTCCGCACGGTTGTTCAGCCGCTTATGCTGACGGTGCTCCACTCCGGGCATGACCTCGGCCTTCGCTGCGCCATAACTCTTCAGCTTGTCCGTGATGATCACCCGCGGCACGTACTGCAAACCATTCAGTAGCTTGCGGAAGAACCGCTTGGCGGCTTTCTTGTTCCTGCGGCTTTGCACCAGGATGTCCAGGACGTTGCCATCTTGGTCCACGGCGCGCCATAGGTAATGATCCTCGCCACGGATCTTGATGAACATCTCATCGAGGTGCCACTCGCTCTCCGGGCCGGGGACGTCTTCGGCGCAATCCATTAGCGTATGTCTGGCCGAACTTGAGGCACCATTCTCGGACGGTCTCATACGTGAGAGTGACGCCGCGCACGGCCAGTATCTCTTCAACGTCACGGTAGCTGAGAGCGAAACGAAAATATAACCAGACGCAATGGCTGATGATCTCTGAAGGAAAGCGATGGCGGCGGTAGAGAGAAGCAGAAGTGCTCATCGGCGGATGATGCCACAAGAGAGCCAGGTTATTTCATCATTTGTAATAGACAGTATTTGACCTGGCAGTCACGAGGTTTTGAGTCATGACCCATCTAACAGATCAATCTTGCGACCGCCTCGCCACGTACCTTCTCAACCACCCTCCAAGCATGAGCTTGAGCCGAAAACCTGATGATGATGATGAGCGGGTGAGTGTCTGATGAACTCTGAGCCTGCGCTGTGAATCCGTCCTATCAAATCTTAGCTATTAGTGCGGCCGGGCAAGGCCGTGCAATCGAGTGGGTGCAACTCCCACTTCGGAAGACCTAGCCAGCCACCGGATAGCTAGTCCTTGGAGGTGCGAGAGTAATCTCGCACTTTAAGCGTAGGGCGGCGAGCATGCAGGCCGTAATGCGAAAGCGTGAAGGGATTGAGCCCCGAAATAGGATTTCACGGGAAGGACCACGGCGTTAATAGTGCTGGAAGTCCACACAAGCTAGACCGCTACGGCGAGGGATAGCTTGCTTCTCCGGGGTCGAAGACCATGGCATGTATGACACAACGATTGCGCGGCAACCCGGGAGGCCCTGCTGCTCTTTCCTACTGGAGAGTATGCCCGACAACCGAGACAAGGGAGAAAGGCAAACAGGCAGCAGGGAATCGGATCGTTTCATAGTACCGTCGACGGCGGGTAATGCCGCCCGAGGAAAGGAGACGACAGAGTGAGCGAACGAAGTAAGGAGACACTGTCCACACGCAGTGGTGGAGAAACGGTGACAACGAAATTGCTTTGGATAGCCGAGCGAGCTCGCCGCGACTCGAAAGCTCAGTTCAGCAGTCTGTTTCACCTGCTCAACGAGGAGTTGCTGCGGGAATGCTTCCAGCAGCTGAGCGCAAGCTCCGCCGCTGGAGTAGATGAGGTGACCAAAACCGGGTATGCCGAGCACCTGGAGACGAACCTGCAAGACCTGGTGGGAAGGCTCCACAACATGGCATACCAGCCACAGCCCGTGCGACGGGTCTATCTCCCGAAGCCGGGAACTGACAAGCTCAGGCCAATCGGCGTGCCGGCACTCGAAGACAAGCTCGTGCAAGCCGGACTGGTCAAGATCCTGGCAGCGATCTATGAGCAAGATTTCATAGAGGACTCCTATGGATTCCGGCCAGGGCGCAGTTGTCATGACGCACTGCGCGCACTCGGGCAGACGATTGACTTCGGGGCGATCAACTACATTGTGGAAGCGGATCTCAAGAGCTTTTTCGACTCGGTTGATCGAAGCTGGCTCGGACGGTTTCTTGAACACCGGGTGGCGGACAAGAAAGTGCTCCGGATCATCACACGCTTTCTCAAAGCCGGAGTGATGGAAGACGGAGCAGTGCATGTCTCTGCTACAGGTACAGTTCAGGGCGGAGTGATCTCGCCGTTGCTGTCGAACCTGTACCTGCACTATGCACTTGATCTGTGGTTCGGGCGGATTTTTCGCAAGAGCTGCATTGGCACGGCACGCTTAACGCGCTTTGCTGATGACTTCGTGGCATGCTTCCAAAAGAAGGAAGATGCTGAGAGGTTTCAGACAGCTCTGATCGAGAGGCTGGCAAAGTTCGGCCTGGAGATCGAACCGACGAAGACCAAGATGCTGGAGTTCGGAGGGCAGGCTTTGGCGAAAGCCAAAGCAAGTGAGCGAAAACCGGAGACGTTCGACTTTCTAGGTTTCACTCACTACTGCAGCACGACCAGAGACGGGAAGCGATTTCGAGTCAAAAGGAAGACCTCAGCGAAGAAGTTTCGGGTCAAGCTGGCAGCCTTCAAAGAATGGCTCAAGCGTAACCGAACGAAGCCGACGCGGTGGATTTGGGAGCAAGTGGCCGCCAAGCTCAGAGGGCACTACGCCTACTTTGGGGTCACGGACAACGCACGATCCATCAGGCAATTTGCCAAAGAGGTTTGCCAGCTACTGAGGAAGTGGCTGAATCGCAGAGGCAAGCGGCGATGTCTGAACTGGGAGAAGTTCAACCTGATGAGCAAACGCTTCGCACTTCCTCAGCCGCGGGTAATGGTCAGTCTTTTTCTACCGCTCGCGTGAAAGCACAAGCTGAGGAGCCGTGTGCGTAAATTGCGCAAGCACGGTTCTGAGAGGGCCGGGCAACAACTGGTGTATGGTTGAGATAATGTGGCACCGTCGGGAAACCAGACGGCAAACAGAGAAGACGAAGTTCGACCTACAACATCGGGAGAAACCCGGCTACTCGACCACATCATTCCCTACTTAACCTGACAATACCCTTTTTCCTTGCCTCTCCTAGGTTGTGTTGACATTTCAGCGTAACCAAATGAGTGCGCTGACAAAACTTAAAAAGCCCAAGTAGTTCTTTGACAGTTTCTCAAAGCGTGAGAAGACTCTGCGGTAGTGCTTGATCTTGTTAATGAAGCATTCCACTAAGTGGCGCTCGCGGTATAAGTGCCGATCATACTCGCGCGGCTCTTTGCGGTTCGAGCGCGGCGGAATCACGGCTTGCGCCGCTTGCGCGGTAATCGTTTTGACCAACTCATCCGAGTCGTAACCTTTGTCGGCAATCACGGCTTGGGCCGCGAAGTCTTTAATCAATGGGGCGCCTTGTCCAACGTCCGATTCTTGCCCGGCGGTTAAGAGCAAGCGCAACGGATTGCCCAAAGCATCAACGGCAATATGAATCTTGGTGGAAAACCCGCCACGACTGCGGCCTAACGCCTGTTGCGATTGTCCGCCGTGCTTTTTTTCGGCGCACCGGCAGCGCAGGGATGAGCCCGAACAATAGTCGAGTCAATGAGCAGGTGTTCAAGGTCAGGGTCGGAAACGCAATACTGATGCAATCCCTCCCAGACCCCTTGCTCGCACCAGCGAGCAAATCGTTTATAGATGCTGTTCCAGTGGCCGTACTCTTTCGGTAACAGTCGCCACTGTGCTCCTGAACGAGTGACCCAGAGCACGGCGGAGAGAAACTTATGGCAACTCCATTGCGCTCCAATATAAACCTTCGGGTGAGAGCGTAAGAATGGCAGCATCTTCTGCCATTGTTCATCAGTTAAAGTAACGGGTAGCATCCAAATAGCTTAACCCGATATGTCAACGCAACCTAGCCCCTTTGGAGGTTTTACCAACCGTTTGTAAAACTCATCCATCATGCGCTCCCTCCACGGCGATGACATCCGGCCACTCGTCGGTGAGGTGCGCCGAAACATGCCCGTGTGCTTCCGGTTCGCGCCGCGCCGCGCTGATAGCATCTATCACTTCGTTGCCATCGTCTCCGGCGAGCTCGCGGATCGCTATCCACAGCGGCATCATCAGCGCCGCGTCCGTGTATTCTTATTGCGCCATGATGCGCGGCCATGCGACCCGGAGCACCTCCGGTGTACAAATGTTGACACTGCCCGTCATCTCCAACACAACGTCAGCGATGTAGTTGGTTATCTCTTCCGGCATCTTGTCGTGAGCGAGAATGGCGGCGAGTAGTTCGGCGTCTCGGTGGTTGTCGATTTGGCGTTCCATTAGTTTTCGTCTCCTTTCCTGATGGTGTTGGCGAGGCGCGCTGCGATGTGCTCGACGGTGTTGTAGTAGCCCTGCGGCACATACAAGTCGTTCACGGCGTCACCCAGCGCGTTATAAATATCAACGGGCGTGTCAGGGTGGTTGAGAATCGCCGAGATGTGTTCGGCAATCTCGACGGCAGCGTCTCGCTTGGTGGTTTGTTTCTTCGTAGCCATTACCGCGCCTCCCTTCTCTGCATGACGGCAAACGTCATCGTCAACTCTTCCAACTCGCGCGCCGCCGTGTGCAGCGCCCGCATGATGTCGTCTGCGGTGTCGAAGTCGAGCAGACGGCCTTCGGTGACCTGGACGGCCCGCGTCACGGTGCGGACACGTTCGCGCACACTCTCTAACTTGCGCGCTGGCGTCTTCTCTTGTGTCTCAAGGATTCTTTTCGTTAAACTCACGGTGGACATTCCTTTCATGCCTCTAAAGGTGAAGGTTTGGGGCTTGGCGAGTGCTACCAACACTTGCCAAGCCCTTCTCGTTTAGTGGCCGCGCCTTGCTGCCACATGCACATGAAGCGCGAGTGCTGCTGCGCTGTGTTTGCACGGCACTCGCGACGGGCAGTTGCAATCCACAATCTTCTCGCCACCCGCGCGGTAGCACAGGACGGTGTAGGTGTTGCCGGTGCTACCTGTCACTTCGTACTCACCAAATTCAATCATGCGGACTTTCGGATGAAGGGCTTTGGCGTTGTCGATGGCCTTTGCAAGTTGCTGTTTGTTTCTCAGGATGAACATTGGTTGTCGCCTTTCGTGTGGTGATGTCTCTAAGCTGAAAAGACTTTATGTCAACATAAAAGATTGAACTTGATAAAGACTTTCTTCGGGTGTATATTTGGCGTCCATGAAGCAACTGACCACCCGCGAAGTCGCCGACCGCTTGGGCGTGACGGTGCAACGCGTCCATCAATTCATAAAAGATGAACGGCTGCCCGCTCAGAAGATGGGGCGCGACTACATCATCAATGAAGGTGATTTAAAGCTTCTCGATGATCGTCAGACGGGTAGACCGCCGAAAGCCAAGCCCGAACAGAATGGTAAGAAGAGAGGGAAGAAGTGATCAGCCAAGCAGAAGCAGAACAAAAATTCTACAGCGGAAGAGAGCAAGCTGACGCTGCCACATCTGATTTGATTCGAACGGCGTTAAGGATGTCCCTCGATTTGATAAAGGACGACGATGACGACGACGAACTGGCACGTACGGTCGCGTACTCCGAGACGGTGACGAACTGCGTTGCTATTTACTTCAACGATTTGATTAGGGGCGACTTCCCTGATGGCGTCATAGTTGACAGGCACCTACTACGAAAACTTGGAATAAAGCCGGGATGGGAATCCATTGAAGAGGATAATGATTTTGAGCGCTTGGATAACGAACTCGCCAGCGCAGTTGAGCGC
>JALZJL010000345.1 GCA_030859785.1 Acidobacteriota bacterium | reverse complement strand
TTTTGGGCGGTGCGTGACGTAAGCTTTGAGGTCAAGCGTGGCGAGGCGCTCGGCATCATCGGCCACAACGGCGCGGGTAAATCGACAATTCTCAAACTGCTTTCGAACATCACCGCTCCGACCTCTGGCGAAATCACGATCAACGGTCGCCTCAGCGCGCTGATTGAGGTTGGCTCTGGTTTTCACCCTAGAGCTCACGGGACGCGAAAACGTTTATCTAAGCGGCTCAATTCTCGGAATGCGGCGGCGTGAGGTTACCAGCAAGCTCGACAGTATCGTTGACTTCGCGGGCGTCTCCGAGTTCATCGACACACCGGTAAAACGTTATTCATCTGGTATGTACGTGCGCCTGGGCTTCTCCATTGCGGCGCATCTCGACCCGGACATTCTGCTGCTGGATGAAGTGCTGGCAGTTGGCGACGCATCGTTTCAAGCAAAATGTATCCAGCGCATTAAGGATTTGGAGGCTGCTGGGACAACCATTGTTTTCATCTCGCATGATCTTAGAGCGGTTGAGCGGCTATGTAACCGCGTGATTTTGGTGGAACGTGGTGAAGTAGTCCGTGAGGGTTTGACGCATGAAGTGACTGCTGTATATGAACGTGCCGCAAATGAATTTGCGCAAACACCGTTATTGGGGGCAACCACCACAAGTAATCATAAGAAGGCCGAAATTACTTCGGTTGCTTTTTACGATTCTGAGGGGCATGAGGCTACCACCTTTATCACCGGCGAGCCGCTTGCCGCACGTATAAAATATAACGCACGCGAGTCAGTATCAGATGTCTTCTTTGAGATTTTATTTCTCACCAGAGACAATCAGATGCAGTGTCAGCTAAGAACGGATTTGAACGGCGAATTCATCAATCTTGATCGTGGAACAGGCGAGATTGAGTTTTCCTGCGGCGCACTTGGGATGCAACCAAACGTTTATAACGTTGAAGCGAAGATCATGCGTCGCGAAGTGCCGATGGATGTTGATCATCAGGTAGGTGGTGCGATTCTTCGGGTTGAACCAGGCAAATTCGTGCATGGGCAATTTTATATGCCTCATCAGTGGCGCTTTATGAAGAATGGAGTTGGATGCCTCATCAGTGACGCCTTGTGAAGAATGATGTTGGTTGATGAAGCAGATATGCGGACGCTATGGAAGGAGAGTGTTAGCATTGATAATAAGGTAATCATGCAGAGGGTGATGTCCGACATCTAAGGTCGCTTACGGAGTCTGCAACTTCAACACGAATTCGTCTTCATACGAGTATATTTCCAGTCTGTGCTACGCCCAAAAAGGATTAGAGTATGTCAACAGCTGATCAGTATATTCAAATGCAATTGCAACAATATGAGGATTCATCTGTCTCCCCAGATGAAATCGTGGGCAACTATGCATGGCATGAAGCATTCCCTTATGAGACTTTCTTGCTTCACGAATATGGAGACCTTCGTCGTCCCGTGCTCAAGGATGATCGTCGAATAAGGGCGTTGGATTTTGGTTGCGGTCCAGGTCGAATGATTCGACGTATGGTCAAGTTTTTCAACCAAGTTGATGGTGTGGATATATCTCCGCGTCTGCTACAGGAGGCCCGCAAAATAGTTCCTTTCAATACACAGTTGTGGCCTACGGGCGGAAGTGATCTAGGGCAAGCGCCACGAAACGCATACGATTTTATTTACTGCACAATTTCGATGCAGCATATTGCTGTGTGGGACATCCGCATGCAAATTATGCGACACATGAGGGACGCACTCAAAGTGGGCGGGTGCTTGACACTGCAAATGGCGTTCAACCCTGGATATCCGTGGATGTCATCGCCCCGGCTTGTCGCTCGCCCATTAGGGCGCTACTACTTATCAACTAACCCGGAAGCGCCGAAGACCCCATTGCCGGGGGCATCGCTCGCTTGTTGCACAAATTTGGTATTCAGCTACTGTACGTTGACGGAAATATCCATGGCATCTTTCGCGGCAACACAGATCACCTTGGCGTTCAACTGATGTACGCGGACGAAGCACACGCTTCGTGGCGAGAGAATCGATTTAACGCAACATCAAGCAATAGTGCTTGTGACGTCGCAATTTCTAAGGCGACGCTTCCACTTGTTGAAGAAGATTTTATGAAGCTGTTTGGGAATTTCAAGTGCTGGTGGTATGACGTGTCCTTGGTTTTCAACAATCTGCAAGGTCAGACTCACCCGCAGCATCATTGGCACACACACTGGATTTTCTTACACGCGAAGAAGACAAGGGAATGACGAGGACCGACTTCGGATTGCATCTCATAGATGTTTTGTGGATGGCGGAAATCTCTTTAAAAGAGCACAGATAGTGTCTCCTTCCACTGAGAAAGTCCCACAATGCTTGAACAACGCAATATCTCTGTCGTTATTCAAGGTCCAGTTGCCGGTAAACCTAACAAGACGTATAAACAACGGATCATCTATCCTTTTTACGCATAAAGACGTGTCAGAGGACACAAGTGATCGCCCTTTCCGAAAGGGATTTTTACAATGATCAAGCCGCATGACATATCAGTTGTTGTTCAAGGACCAATTACCGGTAAGCCTGGTGACCCATACGAAAAACGTCTCACTTATCGATGTCTAGAGAGTGTGCATAAATATTTACCGGGCGCAGAGATCATCGTATCTACGTGGAAGAATTCTGACGTTTCAGGCCTTTCTTACGACGTGCTAGTTGAAAGCGATGATCCAGGTGCATTGCCCGCTGACATGGAGCTAAGGGGACGTCAGATACTCTACAATAAGAGACACTATAACAATGCGGTGAAGGCTGGCATTAAAGCGTTATTCAACAGTCTTGATGAACTAAAGTTTTCGCGAGACAGGCACCGGCCTCTCTATAACGCCAATCGGCAAATTGTCTGCACAAAGGCCGGACTTCTCGCAGCAACCAAACCTTACGCGATGAAGTTGCGTAGCGATATGGTTCTAACCGGAACAGGTTTCCTTGAATTCTTTGGCAAGTACAATGCGCGCAATCCGTCATGGCGGATATTAAAGGACAGAGTAGTCACTAACACGTACTTTGCAAGAAACCCGTATCGCAAATATCCGTATCCGTTTCACCCCAGTGATTGGTTCCATTTTGGGCGGCGCGAAGATGTCTTAAACATTTGGGACATTCCGCTGACCCCCGAACCTGAGACGTCCCGTTGGCATGATACGCGCCCCCATCCACCCCATGACCATGAACGGTGGGCGGCATACCGCTACACGGTCGAGCAGTATAATTGGCTGTCGTTTTTGCGTAAGCACGGTGAAATCTTATTTGATCACAAAACAGATCTCAGCAATGACTCCATCAATACTTCAGAACTGACGATTGCAAACAACCTGGTATTGGTTGAAACGACCCAGTTGCAAATCAGGTTCCTGAAGTACGCACAGACGACGCATAATTGGATTGAATCATACACGCATGGCGATTGGTTGCGGCTCTACAAAAAATACTGCGACAACAGCATCCACTGCTGGCCTGACCTGATGCCGCTGCAAAAGAGGGTCATTGGTCTGAATGGCAAAGCCGTAAACTTTTGGTGGCGACACGATTTAGGCAGCCGAGTCAAAGCGATGTCACCGACGACGTTTCGTCTGGCGAAAAAGGTACATTCATTGATCGTGAATCCCAATAATCCTGATAACCCCAATCCAGTCTGAGAATGCTGACGAATCAATCTCTTGCTCTTTTCAGAAGGGGAGGTTTCAAGCTAACTTTAGCGATTCATCGCATCAATGATGCTACCAACAACAGACTTGTGAACGGATGGCGAAGATAATCGGTAACAAACAGGCTGAAGCTTTTACCAACACCTTACGCATCGACGCGTAACATCTCTCCTTACTATTCACGCACAATCAACTTCTCTGGGGGCAGCATCGCCGACTTACCGCTGTGTTGCCAGCACCGCCCCGCGCCGCGCACACGGCGCGAACAGGGCTTACCCTTCTGCGTACGCGCCCCACATATTGAAACCGTCTCGCGCGAGTCGGTGGGAAAATCGTTCTTTGTCCCCGCCGGTATGGTGTCCTTCCTATCACCCGCATCAAATGTTTTCGTTCCGTGCGGCCCGCCGTCCAGCGTCTGCGACACTTCCCCCGATAACAACGCAGACCCGCCGCCGGCGCGTCGTTCAATAACCAGCGGCGGGGTATCGACCCGACCCGTGCGGCCCGCGATGTAACCCGCCGTCGAAAGAGCGACGCACGCCAACAGCAGCGAAGTGAAACTCGCTCTGCCAAACCGACCGCCACAAGCGGCACAGAAACGCCGACTCGTCCACGGATGCCAGCGCGCTCTCTCAATGCGTGAGCCGCACTCGGCGCAAAAATTCGGTCGATACATCATTACCCAAGTTCTTTATGTGAGAGGATCGCGAAGGCCCGCTTTGCAGCAGCAGTCGCGCGTCGACGACGGCGCCATCATACGCTCTGGTGACATCGGTAGGAGAATAGGCATTGTGTTTCATGTAAGCGCATGTGTTGCACGGACGACACGACGCATGTTATCTTGGCGATGGCTCCTGAAATAACGCCGACGTGCCCGGGCTAAGTCGTTCATCCGGGCGGTTCGGGCACGCTCCCGCGCTTGCTGGATTCACCAATGAGCCTGAAACTGTATTGCAACCGTTACGCGCATTTCAAAGACGCGCTGGTGTGTTCGGTCAACTGCATTTACCGAACCCGCTGCCGGGATTTTGCGCTTTTTTACGACGAACATCGCGCAGGCGTGGACGCGAGTGTGGCGGACTATTATACCGCGCGCCGCACTTCGCTTGATGATTCCGTTTCGCCCGCGCCGCGGCGTGCACTGCCGGTCGTGCCGGCGGTCGCGACACCGACGGACATGCGCGAGTTGATTCGTCTGGAGGTTAAAAGAGAGATGGTTGAAGCTGTATATATCTGGGTTGACAAAGAAGACCGTGCCGAACTGATTGCGACTGAAGAGGTGCTGCGACGTGCCGAGCGCGGCGCGAAAGCCAAGCACATATACAAAGTCGCGCAGGAAATGGAACTGCGTTTCCAACTCGTGCCGCGCAAGCGCATCGAGAAGGTGAAGCGCACCGTCGCGGACGAAGCCGAACGCGCACAGGCACGTCGCAACCGTGCAACGGCGAAAGCGCCCGCTCTATCGCTCGCCGCTTCACCACCGGATGGTGTCGTGGACAAAGCGCCCGCCGCCGCCGCACCTGTCACGCGCCGCACACGCTCGCGAATCGCCAAAGCCGCCGGTCAACGGTAGCCGTTTCTCCACCACCGGCGGGCGGTCTCTTGAATGTACTGGTCACAAAGCGCTTCATGCCGGCATGCTTGCCAACCGCGCGCGCACGCCTGCATACTGAGGCTCGAAAGTTATCTGACGACATATCATGAGACCTCTGCATACATCCATCAATCGCCTTCTTAAAAAAAGACATTTCGTCATCGCTCTGCTGCTTCTCGCGTGCTGGTATGACGGTGCGCCGGTGCAGGCGCAGGAGACAGACGAACCGGTTGAAGTCATCGAGTCAAACCTCGTCAAGCTGAACGTCGGCGTCGCTGACCAGCAGGGGCGCGCGATCCTTAATCTGTCGCGCAACGATTTCGTGGTCTACGAGGACGGCGTGCCGCAGAGCATCGTTAACTTCGAACCGACGGAGACGCCCTTTAGTCTGATACTGCTGCTCGATATGTCCGGCTCGACGCTGAGTTTCCGCACGACTCTCAAGCAGTCGGCGTTGCGTTTCATCGACGCTCTTGCTCCGGACGACCGTGTGGCGGTGGTCTCTTTCAACAGCAAGGTCAAGGGGCTTCAGGATTTCACCACCGACCGACGCAAAATTGCCTACGCTATTTCGGTGCTGGCCGAAGGCCGCGGCACTTCGGATGTTTACAAAGGCTTGCAGTACTCGCTCGCGCAACTCGCCAAAGAGGGCAAGCGACGTAAGGCCATCGTCGTTCTGACTGACGGCGTCGACACTGAGATGCGCAAGCAGGACGGAGCCACGTCGGCCAGCGCAACGACCGATGCCGAGGCCATCGCCGCGATTAAACCTGACGCCAGTCCGTCACTGCGCGCCGTGCTCGACTCCGCTGATCGCCAAGGTGTGACGGTCTATCCACTGGTGCTGCCCGGTAGCGACCCGAAGCGATTGATGTCGATTACGCCGCAACAGGCGGCCATTTACGCCTCGGCGCGGGTCCGCCTCGAAACACTCGCCGGTCGCACCGGCGGGCGGCTGCACGACATCCGGCGGCTCGAAGATTTAGGCAGACTCTACGCCGAGGTCGCCGCCGAGATGCGCACGCTCTATAGCATCGCCTATCAGCCGCCGGGAGCGCGCCAGCGCGACGGGAGTTGGCGCGCGATCAACGTCGAAGTGAAACGGGCGGAACTGATTGCACGGACGCGCCCCGGCTACTACGCCAACGCGCGTTGAAAGCCGCCGCTGCCGCGCCGCGAGTCACTGCAAAGAGTCGCCCGCCGCGCTTTTACAACTGCTTGACACTACGCCACGGCCACATTTATATTCGTTCCTCGCTTCACATATACAGCACGCACCCGTAGCTCAGCTGGATAGAGTACTTGACTACGAATCAAGGGGTCGCAAGTTCGAATCTTGCCGGGTGCACTAATCATATCAACGGGTTACGGGCGGCAACAGTCGCCCGTTTTTAGTCTGCACACAAAACCACACACAAAATCGCTTCATAAATCGGCTTAAACCATCCGTTTGTCGGTATTAGATTCGAGCGCGGCGACAGACTCGGCAAGGGGATTCATTTCATCGCGTGCTTTGCACAGAGCGCGGGAGATGGTGTCATAATCCGGCGATTTGCAATCACATGCCGCGCGCAAAGCAAGCGCGAGATGCCGGTTGACGGT
>JALZJL010000305.1 GCA_030859785.1 Acidobacteriota bacterium | reverse complement strand
ACAACCGTCAGGTCAATAACTACGGCCCGGCGTTCTTCGATGCTACGCATAACTTTTCCTGGTCAGGCACCTACGAACTGCCTTTCGGTCGAGAGCGGGCATGGGGCGGCGATTGGCATCCGGCGGTAAATGCCGTGCTCGGTGGATGGAAAATCAGCAGCATCATTAGCGCGCACACCGGCTTCCCGATCACCGTCACGGCGACCGATGTCTCCTTGCAGAACCCCCGCGGCACGGCACGTCCTAACCGGATCGGCGACGGAGTGCCCGACAATCAGACGATTGAACAGTGGCTCGACATCAACGATTTCGTGCTTCCGCCATCAGGCTCGTTCGGCAATTCCGGCGTCGGTGTCGTCCGGGCACCGAGCTACGCTAACTGGGACTTCTCGATTGGTAAGAAATTCTTCCTGACTGAACAGAAATATCTGGACTTCAGAACGGAGTTCTTCAACTTTACCAATCACCCCAGTTTCAGTCCGCCGGCTGTAAACATAACTGCGCCGAATACGTTCGGAACAATTACCAACACCGTGAGTTCGCCGAGGAACCTGGAATTTGCTTTGAAGTTTTACTTCTAAGTTGACTCTGATGAAAGAGTGGTCAGTGGTCAGTTAAAAACCGGCGCATTCCCAAGCCCTGAAAGGGTGAGACATCTGTTATGTCGCCCTTTCAGGACTTGGAATGTAATGCTTCTCGACCCGGCGCGGAGCGCCGGGCTATTGAATGCCGCTCCTTCGGAGCCAAAACAAATGCCACTTCGACTTGTGAAGACACCAATGGCTCACACTTATAGGCTACGGTTCTACCGCTGCTCCGCAGCTATATCAGCCTCGATGTGATAACTACAGTTGAGGAATCACCCGGCGACGTACTCCGCAAGCGCTACTTCCCAATCACGAAGGGGCGTTAATCCGAGTGCCTCGGATGTCAGGCAGCGGAGCGGTGTATAGCGCGGACGGCGGGCCAGGCGTTGCATGTTCGCCTCAGAAACCACTTCGATCAACTTGTTCGCTTCAGTATCGGCTACTCCGACAAGACGCGCGGCTTGTCGCGCAAACTCCGCATACGAACACACCCCGCCGTTGACGACGTGATACGTCGCGTAGTGGTGCCGCTTGAGAATCTCTTCGGTTCGCGCGGCTAAATCAGCCACAGAGGTTGTGCTTGCCCAAACATCCGTGATCGCCTGAACACGTTTGCCTGCCAGCAAATGGCGATGCACCGTGCCGAGAAAGCTCTCTTTGCCAGCGCCGTAGACCCACGATGTACGGACGATATAGCTCTTCGAATTCGCCTGTTGCACGACCATCTCGCCCGCCAGCTTCGTCCTCCCATAGACGTTGATTGGGCACGGTTCGTCATCAGTCGTGTAAGACGATTGTCTTTCACGCGCACCATCAAAAACATAGTTTGTGCTGAAGTGAAGGAACTCGGCTGACACCTCGGTGGCAGCTTCGGCCAGTGCTTGCGGCCCGGAAACGTTGACTGCTTGTGCGAGTGCCGGGTCACGTTCGCATTCATCCACGCCGGCCACCGCGCAGTTCATGATTAATGCCGGACGTTCCTGGAAGACTAAGCGACGCACTGCCTCTCGATCCGTAATGTCGAGGTCACCGTGTCTGAGGGGTAGTACTTGATTATGTGTCGCAAGGTGACGCGCGAGTTGTGTCCCGACAAGCCCCCCCGCTCCTGTGATCGCGATCTTCATCAGTTCAAAAGCCTCTCGTTGGGAATGGTGTGCGCGTCATCACGTTGTGTCTTCGACAGCGTCAACTGCGGCAAAGTCTCCGCGAGTCCGATAAGAAAGCACTTCATGGGAAGTTGCAAGTGTAGGCATATCGGGCTTACGTTAAATGTAAGACCATTGAGTGATAAAATACAGACTAGGTTCTGTTTACATTTCATCGGAGCCAAATGAGTGCGCTGACGAACTGCACAAAACTCAGATAGTTCTTTGATAACTTTTCAAAGCGTGAGAACACCCGACGGTAATGCTTGATCTTGTTGATGAAGCACTCAACTAGATGGCGTTCACGATACAGATGCCGGTCATAGTCGCGCTGTACTTTGCGATTCGAGCGCGGCGGAATCACGGCTTGCGCTCTGTGCGCCGTGATGAGTGTCACCAACTCATCCGAGTCATAACCTTTGTCCGCAATCACGGCTTGGGTCTCGAAGTCTTTAATCAGTGCTGCGCCTTGTCCGACATCCGATTCCTGTCCGGCGGTTAACAGCAAACGCAATGGATTGCCCAAAGAATCAACGGCAATATGAATCTTCGTGGAAAAGCCGCCGCGACTGCGGCCTAGAGCCTGAGTTGCTTGCCCGCCACTTTTTTTTGCGCCCCGGCGGCGCACGCATGAGCGCGCACGATAGTTGAATCAATGAGCAAGTGTTCCATGTCCGGTTCATCGGAAAAGGCCTCATGAAGTTGCTTGAAGACGGCTTGTTCGCTCCAGCGATTGAAGCGGCGGTAGACGGTGTTCCAGTGGCCGTACTCTTCGGGGAGCAGTCGCCACTGCGCGCCGCTGCGAGCGACCCACAGGACGGCCGAGAGAAAGCGTCGGCATGCACCCTCTTGTCCCACATAGACGTTGGGATGAGAGCGTAAGACGGGCAGCATCTTCTGCCACTGTTCATCATCAAGTGAAATTGTCAGCATTCAGTGAGCTTAATCTGAAATGTAAACAGAACCTAACCTTATGCGAATCAGGGTCGAATAATATATGAAAGTAGTTTCGTTAATCTTCCTCACTAAAGCGAAGCACACAGGTCTGCAGTGAAAGTTGTTTGCGCAACTATCACGTCACGAATAAGTGAGGGTCCCAATGTTGTGTGTTATCACTTATATCGCTTGTTTTTAGATTATCGGATGCATAACGCTTGATTAGCGTCCGGCGCTGATGGGTTTTGTAGAATTTTCTGTGTGTGTGTCACTTGGACATTAAGGCTTACCTCGAACGCATTAACTACGACGGCTCGGTTGCTCCTTCTGCCGAGACGTTGCGGGATTTGCAAATCGCGCACCTGCTGACAGTGCCTTTCGAGAATCTTAGCATTCATGCCAAACAGCCAATCGTGCTTGACGACGATGCTTTGTTTGAGAAGATTGTTCGTCGTCGTCGCGGCGGCTTCTGTTACGAAGCCAACGGTCTGTTCGCCGCGCTGCTGCGCGAGTTAGGGTTCGACGTCACGATGCTCTCTGCCGGGGTTGCGCATGCGGAAGGAGGCTTCGGCCCGGACTTCGACCACATGGCGTTGATGGTCACGCTTCATGAACGGTACCTGCTTGATGTCGGCTTTGGCGATTCATTTCGTGAGCCGTTGCTGATAGATGAAAGTGGCGAGCAGGTGCAGGGCCGGTGCAGTTACAAAATAGTCCCTGACGGCGCTCATCTGATTCTCATGCAGCGTGACGGCGGCGGCGAATGGAATGCTCAATACCGCTTCACTCTGCTGCCGCACGAATACGTCGATTATATGGAGATGTGCCGCTACCATCAGACCTCGTCGCAGTCGCACTTCACCAGAACGCGCGTCTGCTCACGAGCGACGCCGAACGGTCGTGTGACGTTGAGCGAGATGCGTTTTATCAACACGTCCGGGAGCGGCGAACGGCAGGAGCGAACCTTAGTGGGTGAAGATGAGTATGCAGAGATGTTGATTGAGCATTTCGGCATCCGTATGACAGAGTGATGGCACGTCGCCGGAGTTAAAATGCGGGGAAGGAAAAAAGCATTGATGGTATAGCGCGCGGCGCGCGCTGGGGAGGCGCTTAGTTCCAATCATGTCGAAAACTGATCATCAACGGCCAACCCTCTATGCCAGAGACCGCAAAGAGTGGCGAAAATGGTTGAAGAACAATCACCGCACTTCTCCCGGCGTGTGGCTCATCTACTACAAAGTGAACAGCGGTAAGCCGAGCGTTAGTTTCAGCGAGGCGGTGAAGGAAGCATTATGCGTCGGCTGGATCGACAGCAAAGTGAATTCACTGGACGACGAACGTTACCAGCAAGTGTTCACACCACGGAAACCGAAAAGCGTGTGGTCGAAGTTGAATAAGCAGTACATCGAGGAATTGATAGAACAAGGGTCGATGACCGAGGCGGGGCTTGCCAAAATCGAAGCCGCCAAGCGGGACGGTTCGTGGAATGCGCTGGACGCGATTGAAGCGTTAATTATCGCGCCGGATTTGAAGGAAGCACTAGAGGCGAACGAAACTGCGAACGATCATTTCCAACTGTTCAGCAGCTCGTCGAAGAAAAGCATCCTCTTCTGGATTGAGAGTGCTAAACGCCCGGAGACAAGGTTGAAGAGAATCGAAAAGGCCGTGAGATTAGCGGCACAGAACAAGCGTGTAAATTTTGACGAGTAAATACCAGGTTCCGTCGACATTGGACGTTAAAGACACGCTGTCAGAAAACCAAGCGGAGCACGAGTTGGATGTTGCGCGAGCCGCCACCACCGAGAAATGGGTTGCCGATGCCGACATCAGGAGTCACGGTGATCGGTAGAAACCCGATGCCGCGACCGGTGTCCGGATCAATGCAGTTGAAGCTCGCGTCAGCCGAGAAGCCGGGAAGTAGCGGCGAAGCGAAATTAGGGTGGTTGAAAATATTGAATACCTCAGCCCGCAGTTGCAGATTTACCTGCTCGGTGATCGGCGTCGTCTTGAAAACCGAAAAATCGAAGTTGCGATAGTCCGGCCCGGCCAAAGAATTTCTGCCGAGCGTGCCGAAATGCTGTGTCCCCGGGAGACAGGAGCCAGCGCTTCCGTCGCCTGCCGGGTCGAGCGTACACGGCACTTTGAAAGCCGATAGATTCAGATACCGATCCGGCCCGCGTGTCTCCGCGAAGGGATCACCGACCAAGTCCGGGCGGGGAAAGAATTCGCCGGTGCCATTGTAGTCATCGAATAGATTGACATGAAATGGGTTGCCACTCCGTAGCGTCAGGATGCCATTCAACTGCCAACCGTCGCCGAGGCGCGGGAATCGCTTCGAGAAATTCGGCACCTCGTAGCTGAACGTCGCGACGAAACGATGGCGATTGTCAAAGTTCGAATTAGCCCGCTCAAGGTCGGTTCTGAAACTGTTGTCCGGCTGTGTCGCGTTGGCGACGTAGTCTTGACCGTCCGACGCATTATCAATCGAATGTGACCACGTGTAGTTAATCATTGACGTGAACCCCCGCTGCTCGCGCAACGTCAAACTCATTTGCATGGCGTTGTAGTTTGAATGAGCGGTGGTTTCGAGTTGATTGACGTAAAAGAATGTCCCGCCCGACGGAGCGAACGGCCCGTTATCAAAAGGTCGAGCGGTTGAGCGGGCCGGATCGACCGGTTGATTGATGTCGCGGTAGCGGAAGAGCTTCGTCCCGTTCGAGCCGACGTAACCCACTTGGAGGATGATGTTCTTAGACAATTCTTGTTGAATGTTTAAGTTGTAGTTCTGCACATACGGAGTACGCAAATTCCGGTCGACCGCGAAAACATCCGAATCTGAATAGCCGTTGAAGATGGGCACACCCACCTCGATCTGCTCAACCGTTGAAAAAGAAAAAAGAACGGGCGCAGTGCCGATCCCGTTGTAAGCCGGGCCGGGATTGAAGGTGTTGAATGGCAACTGACCGACGAAGAAGTCCTGCGAGAACGCGTCGTAAAAGAGTCCCCAACCGGCACGCAGAACCGTCTGACCTTTACCGCCGACATCGAACGCCACGCCCAGACGCGGCGAGAAGTTGTTCAGATCGCGATTGTAGAGTTTGTCGAAACCGTTGGTGCCGACCAGCACCAGGCCCAGACGCGGATCAAAGTTACTGAATCGCCCCCGCTCCTCATCAATCACGCCGGCATAATCGTAGCGCAGGCCAAAGTTGAAGGTCAGTTGGCGATTAGCGCGGTAGCTATCCTGGAAGTAAACGGCCTGTGAGTTTTGAAACGTCCCGCGCCGCGAGTCGCCGATGGCAGAACGCCCGCCGCTGAGTCGTCCGGCGAGAAAATCTTCGAGCGATGCGAAGTCCAAACGCCCTCGATACCCGGCGTCGAAGAATGCATTGACGAAGGTGCGGCGGAATTCATAACCGAACTTGAGGTCATGGCTGGCGAGTTTTGATGAGAAGTTATCGATGAATTGATAATTGGTGTCGACGCGACCGCGCGGTAAAGACAGGTTCGAGCCGAGCGAGGCGAGCGACGAGCCGAAGTCCGGATCATTGCGGATGCGTATGGCCGGCAATCCGAAATCCTGCGCGTTTTGCACACCTGTGTTGAGACCAATTGAAAGCGGATCAAAATCACCGTCTTCAGGAAAGAATCCCTGGCGGAACCGATTAAAACCAAAACGAACTTCGTTGATCTTGGTGCCCGAAAGAATTTTCAAATACGAAAGCGAAACTAATTGCACGCGCGTCGGGGTGACGGTGTTGAAGCCGGGCAGGACGTTTCCGGCCTGCAACGCGAGGGGGAAAGATTGTTCACTGTCGCCGTAAAAGTAGCGACCTGTCAGCAGATTCTTCTCATTGAAGGAGTGGTCGATCTTCGCAATCAAACTGTCGACATCGTTTTTGGCGCGCGTCGTGACGGAAAGATTCGGGCTCGGATCAAATAGCGCGACGGGTCGGTTCGGCGCCGGCCAGGGATTGCGCGCGAGCAGCCGGGCGATCACCGGATTGGTCGCCCCACCGAGTGCGTTTATCTCGCGCTGGTCCGGCACACGCGCGACCGAATTCAAACCGACGCGCTCGCGCTGTCCTTCGTAGGCCGTGAAAAAGAAAGTTCGGTTGCGAATGATGCGACCGCCGAGCGCGCCGCCAAATTGATTATTGCGAAAAGCAGTCTGCGGATCAGGCTCCGGATTGAAAAAGTTTCGCGCGTCGAGCACGTCGTTGCGAAAGAACTCGAAGAGCGAGCCATGAAAATCGTTCGTCCCGGACTTGGTTACGATGTTAACAATCGCGCCCGAATTGCGACCGAACTCAGGTTCGAAGTTAGACAGGATCGCGGCCTCTGCGATTGCTTCGACCGGGAGGATGGTCGCGGGCGTACCGAAGACTCCGGCCTCGTTGATCGCAGGCAAATTCCGATAGCCGTCATTCATGTCGGTGCCGTCGAGCAGATAATTATTAGAGCGCCCGCGATTGCCGTTCGCGCTGAACAAGCCGAACGACCCGGGCGAATCGGTCGCGCCCGAAGGATCAGCCGTAGCGCCGGGAACGAGTACCAGGAATTTCGTGAAGTCGCGACCGTTGACCGGCAAATCGGCAATCTCTTTAGCAGGAATCGTTCCGCCGATGGTGTTGTTTGAAGTGACCACCTGAGCAGTCTCGGCAACGTCGATGACCGTATTTGAACCTGTCACAAGGAGCGCTGCATCAACGCGCCGTTCCCCCGAAACTTCGACTATCACTCCGGCTATGCTCGCGACCTGAAACCCGGTCTGTTCAACGCTCACTTCATAAGTGCCAATCGGCAACTCACGCAGCGTATAATTTCCTTCCTCATCCGTCGTGGTTGAACGTTCGATGCCGGTACCGGTGTTCTTCGCTGTGACCTTCGCGCCGGTCACGTACGCACCGTTCGGATCGCTCACTGAGCCGAGAATCGTGCCACGGAAAGTCTGTGCGGCAATCGGCATCGCGCACAGACACATTAGCGAAAAGATTATGCCGAAGGTTGAAGCAACCTCCCGCATGGCCGGAGGAGAAACGATTCGCCGCGAACGGCCCGTGGTGGCATCAAGTACTCTTGGTTTTAGCTCAAACACGCTAGAGATGATCTCCTTAAATGGAAAGTGGTGAAGGGTAGCATTACCGGCCCCGGATTCGGTAGCTTGGGCTGCAATGGAGACGCCGGCGTGAATATTTTTAACGCGCGTGGAGCATCTTACAAATCGCCGCTTCAATCATGGAGCGGCTCCATCACTCAATTACGAACGTCCAGATCGAGGCTTCCAATTCGGCGAGCGTGAAGTTGACGGCTTCGGGAGCAAGACGCAATGCGTACTTTCGCAAATCACTACACTCATATAAAACGGTAAGCAGCATCAAGCGAGCGCGTAAGTTCAAGTCAAGCTGCGCTTCACTATAGCCGTAGGCTAATAGAAGTGCCCTCTGCAATTCGCGGTCACCCTGCGCCATCAGCACGCCGGGCGCGACGAACTCATATTCGTTGAATCCGCATAACGAATCGCCGAAATCAATTAAGCCTGAAACCTTCCAACGCCCGCCCTCTTCAGCGAGCAGCACATTACCGGCGTGAACATCGCCGTGAAGAAACACAGGCTTGCCGTCTGTCGGTATCAAAGCGAGACGCGCGGCGATGTACGAGGGCAGACTTTCCAACCATTCCGGGTTCGCCCCGCAACTTCTCTGTCGCGCGACCGACTCGCGCGCCTGCCGCTCGACGAAGCCGCGCCAATCACGATCTAAAGCGGTTCGTCGCGGAGTGTCATGCGCGTGCAACTCGCTCATTGCAACGCCGAGGCGTGAAATAATTTCAAGGCGGTCACGTCGCTCCGTGCTCGCCCACACTTCGCGCGATGCGTGACCAGCGAGTTGCGTCATCACGAGATACGACCAACCTTCGATCTCACCCGTCTGCACCAGCTCCGGCGTACATATACTGAGCTTACCTTGAGCGAACTCAAGTGCCGCTTTTTCTCGCCGGTAGTTCTCACGAAACGGTGCGAATATTTTGACGACGAACATTTCATCAACGAAGAAGATAATGTTTTCGCCCTGTGG
>JALZJL010000284.1 GCA_030859785.1 Acidobacteriota bacterium | reverse complement strand
TCGTTCCAAGCCGCAGCTTGCGACTGATACTGACGGCTTCTAACGAAGGTGCACACAGCGGATGTCAGTGGACCAAGTGCTAAGAGGATAAGAACGGTGACTATCCCGTCAACGTAGGTGCTGTCGCCGAGAGCAGGTATCCGTCATTTCTCTGGCTCGGAGAAGACAGGGAATTGCCGTAACACTCTTCCAGGCGGTCATCAACCCGTCTACTGTTGGTGTATTACCTTCCTTCATGGGGTAATCACCAAATATTTGACCAACATCGTCGAGCAAGATCATCGCTTCATCAGGAGGAGGTGGCGGGCGATGCAGTGCTTCCGCTCCTTCCACACCGCTGAACGGACGTTGGAAGGGGTCGAGGCTTTACACATGATTCACAAGGGGCAAGTCAAAAGGTTAGTCGGAAGAGACGCGAAGGGTCAGGCGGACTCGCGGCTCTCTTCGACGGAATGTGGCGTGCCGCGATCTCCGAACAGCACGATGTCCCAACGGGAACTATTATGGTCTGCATTTGAGTTGGCCCTAAAAACAGCAGTTTTACCCCGATGTTTATTGACTCCGACAGGGCCAATGGAAGCGCAAACCGTTATAATAACAGCGTCACACTTGCCGACCCGTCCGCGGCCCAAGCGAGCGAGTTTGCCACCGCCGACGCGGCGGTCGTCGCTATCTACAACCAATCTGTAATTTCGGGTATCATCCGCAGCTTGTCGTTCGACCGATGCGATGGGACCGCTCGGGCAGTTCTTCGGCGAGTACAACAGCGCGCGTGACCATCATTCAGCTCTGAGTCAAGTTGTACTTTTTGCAGTTGATGACTAACGCTCACACGAGCATAGGAGTAATTATGATGGATCAATCAAACAGAAGATCGTTCGTCCGTGCCGTCGGCATGGCGGGCGTTGGCGCGGCACTCAGCCGTACCGCATTGAGTTACCAGCGTATCATCGGCGCGAACGGGCGCATCGGACTTGGCTTGATCGGCAGCGGCGGGCGCGGCCAGCAAGTGTGGAAGAGTTTCGTAGTGCAGTCGGACGTGAATCCCGTTGCGGTGTGTGACGTGTACGAACCGTTTGTCGAAGCCGGTGTCAACATTGCTGGCAAACAAGCCATAGCGGATAAGGACTTTCGCCGACTGCTCGACCTTAAAGAAGTTGATGCGGTGCTGATCGCGACGCCCGACCACTGGCACGCCATGCAGACGGTGATGGCGTGTCAAGCCGGGAAGGATGTGTACGTCGAGAAGCCGCTTAGCTTAACGATCAAGGAAGGGCGCGCGATGGTTGATGCGGCGAGAAAGAACAACCGCGTCGTACAGACGGGCAGCCAACAGCGTTCGGGCGCGCACTATGCAAAAGCTGTCAAGATGATTCGCGACGGCGCGCTCGGCGGCATGCATCGCATCTCCGCCGGAAACACGCGCAATGCCGGTCCGGGCTTCATCGCGCGCGAGACGAACAAGCAACATCTCGACTGGGACATGTGGCTCGGCCCGGCACCCGCCGTCGCGTTCGACCCGTTCCGCTGCATCTACAACTTCCGTTGGTTCTGGGATTACTCCGGCGGGCAGATGACCAATTGGGGTGCGCACCACCTCGACATCATCCGTTGGGCGCTCGACGCCAAAGCGCCGACGAGTGTGTCAGGCGCAGGCGGGCGCTACTCTTTGAAGGACGGCGGCGAGACGCCCGACGTGCAGGAAGTCATCTACACTTTTCCCAATGCAGTCGTCACGTGGACGGTCAGCGAAGTAAGCGAAGGACGCAGCAAGCCGGTCGAATTCAACGGCACAAAGGGCACGATGAACTTGACGCGCGGCGGCTTCAAAGTGACGCCCGAAGTCGTCGACAAGAAGCCCCAGATGGAAGCGATTAACGAGCCGAAGTCGGAGATGGATGTCGCACACGTCAGAAATTTCCTCGATTGCGTGAAGAGCCGACAACGTCCTGCCGCCGATGTCGAGGAAGGACACTTGAGCGCTGCGATGTGCCACATGGGTAACATCGCCACCCGCTTGGTGCGCACCTTGAAGTGGGACGCGGTCAGGGAAGAATTTGTCGCAGACAAGGAAGCCAACGCATTGCTGTCCAAGCCGTACAGAAAGCCGTGGAGTCTTTCATAATCGCTCGTCGGCTCGGTTGTTAGCTCGCAGACACTGACTGAAACTTCCGATCCCGAATTCGAGATGACAGGAGTGGATGGGGAAAAAGGTGGGACACACGACCGTTGACGAAGTAGTTTCAACACCGTGTTTCTTCTCGAAGCACCTAGCCGGAACGGAGTGGCAACGTCTGGCACAGAACGTGAAACAACTCGGCTTTGGCGGCGTTGATCTGAAGGTGCGTCCGAGCGAACACGTGTTGTTGGAACGGGCGGCGTAAGATTTACCGAAGGCCGCGCAGAAAAATCTTGACACGGGGCGAATGATTCACAGAATCTCTTTCATAGAACAAAGCCCAGTCACGCTCAACAGTGGAAAGCGTCAATACTCAACATTCTATATTAGTCAATAATCCAGCGAAGGAAATGTTAATGAAATTTATGATGTCTCGTGTATTGCGTTTGATTTATTGCGGCCTCGTGATTTGTCTTGCAGCGCCCGTCTTTGCGCAAAACTTAACGGGCGTGCTCTCCGGTAACGTCACCGACCAGAACGGAGCGGCTGTACCAGGTGCGACGGTCAGTATCACCAACGCCGCCACCCAAGCCACCGTCTTCACCGGCACAACTGACGATAACGGAGCATACC
>JALZJL010000258.1 GCA_030859785.1 Acidobacteriota bacterium | reverse complement strand
ACGCTGGGCGGCTGGTATATCTCGCCGGTGTTCGCGCGCTGCTGGTTGAAGAGCGGCGCGGGGGTGAACTGCGGCGCGCCGAGGGCCGGCCCGTCCCCGGACGCGCCCAGGTCTCTGCGGCCGGCGCGTTTGCCGACAGGCAGGACGTTGTCGCTGAACAGCCGGGAGTAGACCAGCCAGGCCAGACCCGCCAGGAACGCGGTGAAGACGAGCAGCAGCGGCCCGGGCGCGTCCGCTTCCTCCCCTAGCACAATGAAGGCGGGCAGCAGGACGGCGCAGACGAACATCAGCTTCGCGCCGCGCCGCATGCCGCGCCGCCGCGCAGTCATCTCAGGCGCGCGCGGGACAGGAGCCCCAGCTGGGGTGTGCTCGTTGGCCGCCATGTAGGCCGCGAGCCCGGCGAGCTGGAGCCTGCACCTCGGGCAGAAGCGAACTTCATCTGAAGACTACTGACCGCACTTGGGACAAAACATTTGATTCTCCTATGGCTCGGGCGGGGTTTCGGACTACTGCCGGCATTACGCAGCCGCGCCGATAAGTTCTGAGGTCGGGTGTCGGCATGCACCGGTTCTCTTCGGTGAGGCGGTCAATCTCGCGCTGCTTGGCAAGACACTGCGGGCAGGTGTTGACGCCATAGTTATGACTCTTCGGTAACTGATACATGTGACGCTGCTCCGCACATCGCTCAATACGCGCTTGCGAGCCGGTTGTCAATATTTACCCCCAGTAACTGACCGTTTACAGCCAACTAGATTTTTTTGTTGCTCAAAGTCAAAAGTGATACTATAGTACCATTTTTGAGACCTACCTTTTGAAAGGAGAAGCTCTTGTTGGCCACTAAACCCGTTTCGCTTCTTGATAGATTTGGGCTAGAGGTAACGCCCTTCTCCGTCTCACCTGACCCTCGATTCCTTTATCAAACCCCGCAACATAAGCGCGCTCTTGGACAAATAAGATTTACAGTGCAAGATCGACAAGGACTGGCTGTGCTTTACGGTGACGTCGGAATGGGTAAATCCACTTTGGTAAGAAAGCTTTACGACCTTTACCGCGGCGATGATTCTTATGAAACCGTCTTGCTAACGAATCCTGATCCGACTTCCGCCTTACAGCTTTTAAAGAGAATCACAGACGCCTGCGAACTGCCGCGTAAACGCTCACGACTTGACCAAATGCAGGAACTCGAAGCCTTTCTCGTTGAGCGCTTCCGGGCTGGCAAAAACACAGTGCTACTCATCGACGAGGCTCAACTGTTGCGAGGAGAACAATTCGAGCTGATACGTCAACTGACAAACTTTGAAAGCTCTACTTCCAAGCTGATCCAAATCGTCTTAGCTGGGCAAAACAACCTTCGCTCAAAACTTCGTCTCAAGCGTGCTCTTCTCTCTCGCGCTGTGACTATCATGACTCTTGACCCGCTCACCCTTGATGAGACGCAATCCATGATCGAGTTCCGTTTAAGTGTCGCAGGTCGCTCCGGGCCGTTATTCGAGTCTGAGGCGATTACCGCCGTATACAAGTTGTCGAAAGGGGTGCCTAGAGAAGTCATCAAACTATGCCGCTCTGCTCTAACGATGGCAGCGATTAACGATCTGGACACCGTCCCCGCAGATGTCGTGGGCTATAGCAGTGATGAAAACTGAAAAGCGCAAATATCGAGGGATTGAAGACCTCTATGTGGCAGAGGATGAATTGCGCACCGAGCGCGAGAAGGGTAGAACAACACCCGCTAGTCTGCCAATATCCAACAGCCTGCCTGAATCTAACAGCCTGCCAAATATCAGCAGGCTGTTGCCAAAGGACGAAGTAGCCTGCCGAAACAACAGCCTGCCAGAATCCAACAGCCTGTTAATTTCCAACAACCAGACTGAGTCTCAACGTTCGCCGGATGGTAGTTTAAAACTGATGGAGAGCTTGCCGGAAGCCAGCGGCTATATGAAGTTTTGGCACGAGTTGACCGACCATCTGTATCAACATTTAACCCCATCCGAGCAGGTCGTTCATTTACAGCTTTATCGATTGTCCTGGGGACACGGTAAGTCCACGTGTGAGATTGGTTTACCTCGGCTTTCGGCACGCGCTGGGATCGGGCGTTCGACAGCCCAGCAAGCCATTAACGGCTTAGTCAGAAAAGGACTGGTCAAGAAACTAAAAATGATTATCGGGAGCAACAAAGAGCAGGGTATTGAATACTACATTGAGCCGACACCAAGCCAGGTGAAATCGGGCAGGCTACCCGATTTCGGCAGGCTGCCGAAATCGGGTAGCCTGCCGAAATCTACCCCCATTAAAGAAAACACACAAAAAGAAAACACACACACACACGAAAAGCCTGCGGCGGGTGTGCGTGTGGGTTCCAAATTCTCCATTGAGGAATGCCGTAATTATGCCAAACATCTCCAAGCCACCGGTCAGGGCATTACCAACCCTGGTGGGTACGCCACCACCATTCATCGCACCGGTGAGGCCGATCTGCTGATCGACGGTTTCCTCCATCCGGAAACGACCAGCCTGTCGGCCACACTTGACACCAGCCAGTGTCCAGACTGTCAGGGCACTGGGTTCTACTATCCGCAGGGAGTCGAGGCGGGCGTCGCTCGCTGTAAACACGACCAACTCAGGAGGGAGGGGAAGTGACGCACAATCGACGCCCCACGACAAAAGTCATCCGTGTCACCACAGACGCAGCCGAGCAACTTCTAGATCCCTCGGCTGAGCCTAACAAGATGGCTGGCTGGCAGGTCAACGCCAATCAGAGTCGCCCACCAGAGTCTCACGCCGATCACTTGAGAACTGTGATCCACCCTCGGCAGTGGCAGCGACGAACATGCGGCCAGTTGAGAGTCAATGAGATAAATCCGCCAGAGGCGGCATCGGCTGATCGAGAGCCGGTCATGCAGGCATGTCGGTGGTAGTGATGAATCATCGAAAAGCTTCATCTATGCACACCAAAGCGCAACACGCTCCAAATGTTTTGGTCGTCAATGACGTGGCAGATACGCTTGAGATGTTGACCGTGATGCTCACAAATCACGGATACAAAGTCATCGGCACTCTTGAGGCGAGGCCCGCGCTGGAGCTAGCCAGAGCCGTACAGCCCGACTTAATCGTCTGTGATGTCGTGATGCCCGGCATGGGTGGGCTGTACCTGTGCCGTCACCTTAAGCAGGACAAACTGACGGCGATGATTCCGATTCTCCTGATTAGTGGGTTGAGAGAGGGCAGTGAAAACAGACTTCTCGGTCTGGCCGAAGGTGCCGACGACTACCTTGAGATGCCTCAGGGGCTGAGTGAACTGCCCGTCAAGGTGGCTCGTCTGGCGGAGCGGCACCGCGTCGAGCGCCACTATCGCGACCTGGTCGAGAAGTCTCTTGACATCATCTACACGAGTGACATTGAGGGTCGCATCACCAGCATCAATGAAGCGGGAACACGGTTTTTCGGACGCCCGGCCGAGGAACTGATCGGGCTGCCTTTGCACGAGTCGGTTTGTTCCAAGTCCGGCTCCGCTATTGATGTCACCAGCGGTCAGGAACCGGACGGTCGGTTGAGCTCGATCTACCGCGTGAAGGATGTCGACGGAGAACTCCGCTATTTTGAAGCGATGAACATGGTGCTGCGCGATTCGAACGGACAACGGGTGGGTGTGCGCGGTGTAATGCGAAACATTACGGAACGCAAGCGAGCCGATGATTTTCTGCGGGAGAGCGAAGAACGGATGAGAGCGCAGTATCAGGGCTTCCCCGTGCCCACTTATTCATGGCGCTATGTCGACGATGATTTCGAGATGATCGACTTTAATGATGCGGCGGGGAATCTGACCTACGGGCGCGCGGCCGACCTTATTGGCCGCAAGGCGAGCGATGTCTTCCGGGATAGATCCGACATCCTCACGGACTTTCATCAGTGCTGCAAAGAAAAGCGCATCATCAAGAGGGAGACCCTCTACCGGATGAAGTCCACCGATGAAGATAAAAATCTGTCGATCACATACGTATACGTGCCCCCGAATATTGTGATGGCGCATCTCGAAGACATCACCGCACGAAAGAAGGTGGAAGAGAGCGAAGCGCGGATGAACGATCTTATCCGTAAGGCAGCTTTTGAATGGCGGACGACGTTTGATGAGATTCGATTTCCGTTACTGGTGGTTGACCTCTCCGGCTGCGTCAAGCGACTTAACCGCGCGGCCCAACAATTTTCGGGGGAAAGCTACTACGAGCTGATCGGGCGGCCTGTCGAAGACCTCGGCCCCGGCCAGCCGTGGCACAAGGCGGCTGAACTGGTGAGTCTCCTGAACACCGCACCCGCCGGCATTAACTGTCAGGTCACAGACGAGTCGGGCGGAAAGACTTGGGACATTACGGCCAGCCTCGCCCACGGGCGGATGGAAGGCGATGACGCGGAAGTCACCCTCGTCGTCCGGGACATCACACGTCGCGTTCAGCTTGAGGCGGCACTCAAACGCAGTGACATGATGTCGATGATGGGGTCGCTCGTCGCCGGGGTCGCGCACGAGGTCAGGAATCCGCTGTTCGCCATTTCGTCAACCCTCGATGCATTCGAGGCACGCTTCGGGGCGCAGAAGGATTACCAACGCTATATCGGCGTTCTGAGGACCGAGCTTGACCGCCTGAACGACCTGATGCAGGACCTGCTCGAACTCGGCAAACCGCTCGCACAGGATTATTATCAAGCCGGTCTCGAAGATTTGATCGACCAGTCGATACGCTCCTGCGCGCCACTCGCCGCGCGCACGCATGTTGAGATAGTTCGAAGGGCCGGCGAGCGACTCCCTCTGCTGTGGATGGATCGAAGGCGCGTTATTCAAGTGATGCTTAATCTGCTTGAGAACGCGATCTATCACACTCCGGTCGATGGGCTGGTATCGGTGGAAACGGAAAACATTCGTCACGACGGCCAACTCTGGGTCGAGTGCCGCGTCAAGGATTCCGGGCCGGGCTTTCGTCAGGACGACCTGCCGAAGATTTTCGAACCTTTCTTTACGAGGCGCCGCAAGGGTTCGGGACTCGGCCTCTCGATAGTTCTACGCATTATGGAGGAGCATAAAGGCACTGTGACGGCGGCCAACCGGCCTGAAGGCGGGGCCGTGATGACACTCAGATTCCCATCGCCGTCGCTTGAAGAAAAGGAAGAAATCGCGGATGGCGAGAAACAAAATGTTGGTCGTTGATGACGAGGCGGGCATTCGCTTCGGCATCCGCGATTATCTGGAGACGCATGGCTGCGAAGTGACTGAGGCGGAGGATTGCCATACGGCGGAGATGTCGTTTCGCGTCTCGCGCCCTGATGTCGTCGTCGCGGACTATCTGCTGCCGGACGGCACCGCGCTTGATCTGCTGCCGCGTCTGAAGTGTATCGACCCGGACGTGCCGCTGTTGATTCTCACCGGGAACGGCTCCATTGATCTGGCGGTGCAGGCGATCAAGGAAGGCGCCGAACAATTTCTCACCAAGCCGGTCGAGCTTCCGGCGCTACTCGTCATCCTGCAACGCATTCTTGAGAACCAACGTAATCGACAAAAGCAACTTGCCGGTAAAGCGCGACAGAGCCGGCAGGTGAACGATCCGTTTACGGGGACGAGTGCCCCGATCCGCCATCTGGCCGAACAGGTTCGCCGCGTGCTGTCGACTGAAAGCCCGGTGCTGATCTTAGGTGAGACCGGCACCGGTAAGGGGGTGCTGGCCGCATGGCTGCATAACAACAGTCCGCGCGCTGATGAATCTCTTGTGGATTTGAATTGCGCCGGGTTGTCACGAGAGCTATTGGAGACCGAGTTGTTCGGTCATGAGAAGGGCGCGTTCACCGGTGCGGTCAACAGAAAACTCGGCCTCCTTGAAGTCGCGCACCGCGGCACGGTTTTCCTCGACGAGATCGGCGACCTTGATCCGTTGATCCAGCCAAAGTTACTGAAGGTTCTGGAGGAAAAGAAATTCCGCAAGCTCGGAGACGTGCGCGATCAACTGGTGGACATTCGCTTAATCGCAGCGACCAGTCAGGACCTCGGTCAGTTGGTGAAGGAAAAGAAATTCCGCTCCGACCTTTACTTTCGCATTAGTGCGATTCCGCTGACCGTTCCGCCGCTTCGCGAGAGGGTCGAAGACATTCCCATTCTCGCCCAACTACTGCTTGACGGTTTCGCCACCAGCTTCGGAAGGGGCGGCCTCGGCTTATCTGCCGACGCGGAGCAGGCTTTAAAGGAATATTCGTGGCCTGGAAATATCAGGGAACTGCGCAACGTCTTGGAGCGAGCGGTGCTGTTAAGCGGATCGACTGTGCTCAGTCGCAGAGACCTGTTCTTCGAAAAGCAAACGGCCATCGACCAGGGCATCGGCGGCACCGACCTGACGCTCACCGAACTTGAGCACAAATACATCCAAAAAATTTTGGATGAAGAGCGGGGACAAGTCGATCACGCCGCGAAGCGACTCGGCATCCCGCGAAGCTCGCTGTATCAAAAGATCAAACGGTATCAAATCAAGTTTTCGAAATAAGACAGCCTCAAACTAAATCCACATCAGAGGACATTTAACGATGAAAAGAAGACGATTTCTGAGCGCGGCAACCGTGAGCGCCGCGACCATCAGCACCGCGACGGCTTCCACAGTCGCCGCTGCCCCTCAAGGTACGCAAAAGAAGGTTCACTACAAAGGTAAGAAGCCCGAAAAGACGCCGCTCTTTTCAGGTGCAGTCTCTTACGGCAATCTGCTATTTATCGCCGGCAAGGGCGCACACTTCGAAGGTGACATCAAGGCACACACTAAGCACGTGCTCGACGAAGTCGAGAAGGAACTCACGAACGCCGGTTCCTCGATGACCAAAGTCCTCAAGTGTAATGTGTACCTGAACGACCTGAAGGACTACCAAGGGATGAATGAAGTCTTTCTCGGACGCTTCGGCGCGGAACCACCCGTGCGCACGACGATTGCAGCAGCGGGCGGCATTCCCGGCAACTCTCTTGTCGAGATTGACGTGATCGCTTACATCTGAACCGCTTATAAAGTGATGAGTACTGAGCACTGAGTAAGAGAATCGTTAATAGTAAATCGTCAAAAGGCAAACCCTGATTTTTCAATTAATGATTCACGATCCATGCCTTCTTTCTCAGTACTCAGTACTCAGTACTCATCACTTTAAGAATAGGAGGGCATATGGATCGCCGAGCTTTTGTCGGATTGCTTGGGGCCGCGCCGCTCGCCTCAATTGTCGAAGGCGAGACGATGCCAAAGTATCGCATCGTGAGTGACTACCGACCGGCCTCTGTCCCCGGCATGCCCGGTCTCTACCCCGGCAAAGTGTTTGCCATTAAATCGGGAAAGTGTCTTGATGCAAGCGGTGACAAGGTAAACACTGAAATCGTGCGCGAGATGATGGCGCGTGGGATGCGGGAATTGACTGGAGAGGCGAAACAGATTGATGCCTGGCGGCGCTTCTTCGAGCCTTCCGATGTCGTTGGCATCAAGGTCAATTGCGGCGGCCATCCGTGGGTGGTCTCATCGAACGAGATCGTTGCCGAAACCGTCCGCAACTTAATGACCATCGGTTTGAAGCCGTCGCAGATTTTCATCTACGAACGCTTCCAGAACCAACTCGATGCGGTGAACTTCGCGCCGCATTTGCCGACAGGTGTACAGATC
>JALZJL010000255.1 GCA_030859785.1 Acidobacteriota bacterium | reverse complement strand
CAAGCTGGCCCAAACTTCTATCAACCGTTTGGCTGACCGCGCACTTCTGTTCCATCACACCAAGTTCTTTCGCCGCTCATAACCGTCATCGGGCGAGCACTTCCGCGAAGCTAAACGCATTCTCGACTGCTCCGCAAATACCTACGCCCTTAACTTCTGAAGCCCAACAAAACTGCCGCGAAGGTGTGACTGCAAGGATGTATGAAACCTGGGTTTTTACAAAGCTCACGATTCTACGTGAAGGCAAGACCACGAATGCCGCCGCCGAAGGACAGCTCAAGTTGCAGCCATCAGGAATGTACGAGTGGCAGTTCCGAGTCGCTACTCCGAAACAGCCGAGCGAATACAAAAGGTTTACGGGCAAGTTCCGCATCCATTTTATGGTGAAGGGCGAAGGCAGGTTGGAAGAAGAGACAACCTACAAGTATGAGCGTGAAGACAAAACATCCGGGTCGTTGATCCTGACACATGACTATCCAGTTGGCGGGAAAGACATCCACGTGCTGCAACCTGCAGTCAAGACTGGCGCGCCTACCTTGAAGTAGCAGCTAAACGTCTCTTCTGAGTTGCCGCTCTGGCAACGACGCGGAGCATTGTGGAAGATTGAATCGCAAGGTTAAGGGGAAGTATGTTTGTTCTCAAATCGAAAGTCTCGCTTGCCTGCGCACTGCTCGCACTGATCAGCTTACTCTTTAATCAGCTTGCGCACGCACGACATTCACGGCAAACCCGGCAGCCGCCGCAGAAGCTGAACGTTCTGTTCATCGCCGTAGACGACTTGAACACTGCGCTCAGCGCTTTCGGGCATCCGGTTGTGAAGTCTCCGAACATTGATCGCCTGGCGCGGCGCAGTGTCTTGTTCCGTCGCGCTTACACCCAGTTTCCGTGGTGCAACCCGTCGCGTACCTCACTCTTGAGCGGACTCAGACCTGACCGAACCGGCGTCTTTGACAACGACACTGCGCCGCGCACCAACCTGAGCGACCACGTGTTCCTGCCGGAACATTTCAAACGTAACGGCTATTTCACCGCACGGGTCGGCAAGATTTACCACGAAGCGCCAAGCTTGAAGGGAGCGCAAAACGATCCCCGCTCGTGGAACGTAACGGAACAGGGCAGAGCCAATCCGAAGCAGACGCTCGTGCAACGTCAGATTGTGCAAGGGCGCGGCACGCGGCTCGGTCTTGAATGGAACATCTACGAAGCGACTGATGAAAACACGACCGAAGGCGCGGTGGCGCGACGCATCGCACAGTTGATGGAAGAGCGAGCGAAGACGAATCAACCGTTCTTCCTCGCCGCTGGCTTTCGCAAACCGCATCTGAAGTGGGACGCTCCGAAACGCTACTTTGATCTTTACGATCCGGCTCAGATTCCGCTGCCGCAAGAGCCGCCCGACCACCTCCACAACGTGCCGCGCGCTGCTGCTCCCTATCTCAATCAGAAAGGAAGTCCATTGAAAGATGATGAGTGGCGACAAGCGTTGAGGGCCTATTACGCCTGCATCTCGTTTATGGATGCGCAGGTCGGCGTGCTGCTCGATCAAATGGATCGCTTAAAGTTGTGGGATAACACGGTGGTTGTCTTCTTCGGCGATCACGGTTACAACCTCGGCGAGCACGGCGGCGCATGGGAGAAGGTCAAGCTGTGGGAAGAGTCGCTCAACGCGCCGCTCATCATCGCCGCACCGAAAGCAAAAGGAGCAGGCAAGGCGAGTCAGCGCACCGTCGAGTTACTGGACATCTACCCGACGCTCGTCGAGATGTGCAATTTGCCGTCTTCATCTTCAAGAAGACTCGAAGGCCGAAGCTTGCTGCCGCTGCTGCAAAACCCGGGGGCTGCTTGGAACAAGCCCGCTTACAGCATGGTCGGCACGCCTGCCCAGGGCGGACGGTCAGTGCGCACTGAAGCGTGGCACTACGTCAAATGGACGAGAGGCGAGGGCGGCGAGCAACTCTATGACATGCAACGCGACCCGCGCGAATATCGCAATCTTGCCGGTGATCCGAAGTATGCCAAGACAATCGCCGAGATGCGCCGCTTACTCGAACAGGAACGACAAGTAACCACGCCCAAGACAATGATGCTGCAGCGATAAAGCCGTAACTAAAGAGCGAAAGACTTGAAGTTCAGCCGCCTGATTCCATCCGGCGATGAGCAGTTAAAACAGAAGCTGACCAAGGCGGGTTGTCCGATTGCTTGTCCGAACGCAATCGGCACAAGTGCCGGGAGCCACATGATGATCAAACACAATACTCGCTTATTCATAGCTGACACTCTTCTGCACAACTTCAAAGCCGGCATCATACTCGTTAATCGTCGCCTGGTCCGTTTATTCACAGGCATCTTACTGCTCTCCCTAAACCTTTGGCGACTGAAATCTCTTTAGCTTCGGTGTTGACGAAAGTCGGGTAACTCGGCTAAGACATCGGGCAGAACATAATTCTGTCAGTCGGTTTTACCTAAATCGTAGCTTGCAACAGTGGAACACCGGACTCACCGCCGCAGACGCAACGAGCGCAGAGGGGGCGCAGAGGGTTGAGTGGTTTTCCTCTGCGTAAACTCTGTGACCTCTGCGTCTCTGCGGCGGTGAACGCCTCGGTGCGTTACGATCAGGCCACGAGTAGCACAGTGTACCAATGTCATGTGGTTTGATTTAGCTGTAAATCTGTTTGTGATACACCGAGAGGATTCATCAAATGCGTAGGTCAATCGCTTTGCAGAGCTTCATGGCCGCCCTCGGGCTGTATCTAAGCGTCCTGCTATTTTTAACCGCCCCCACATACTCTACCTGGCAAGCGGGCAAACGCCCGAATATCCTCTTTATCATCGCCGATGACTGGTCGTACCCGCACGCCGGCAGCTATGGTGACAAGGTCGTGAAGACGCCGAACTTTGATCGTGTCGCGCGCCAAGGAGCGCTTTTTACAAACTCGTTTTGCGTGTCGCCCTCGTGTACGCCGTCACGCGCCGCCGTGCTTACGGGGCAAGCCGTGCATCGCCTTGAGGAAGGAGCAAATCTGCACGGCTTCTTGCCAAAGAAGTTTGCCGTCTACCCGGACCTGTTAGAAGCCGCCGGCTACCACGTCGGCTACACCCGCAAAGGTTGGGCCCCCGGCGTGCTCGGCGGCACCGGCCGTGTGCAAAACTCACAGGTGACGGCGACGCAAGTTATCGACTCCGCGAAACTCGAAGAGAACGGCAGAACGCGCAACCCGGCCGGCCCGGCCTATAAAAGCTTTGAGGAGTTTTTCAAGGGTAAACCCGCCGCGAAGCCTTTCTGTTTCTGGTTCGGCAGCAGCGACCCGCACCGGCCTTACGTCAAAGGCAGCGGGCTTCAATCCGGGATGCGGCTCGAAGACGTGCAAGTCTCGGCGTTCCTGCCTGACACGCCCGAGGTTCGTAGCGACATCCTCGACTACTACTTCGAGGTGCAGCGGCTTGATCGAGAGATCGGCGAGTTGCTCCGGCTGCTCGAAGCGGCCGGGCAGTTAGACGACACGATGGTGGTGATTACGAGCGACAACGGGATGCCGTTCCCGCGCGCTAAGGCCAACGTCCACGACGGCGGCAGCCGGATGCCGTTAGCCATCCGATGGCCCGCTGCGGTAAAAGGCGGACAGATTATCGACGACTTCGTCAGCCACGCCGACTTCGCGCCGACGTTTCTCGAAGCGGCCGGGCTAAAGCCTTTAGAGGCGATGACCGGGCGCAGCCTTATCGGCTTGCTCAAAGGCGGAAAGCAGAAGGACCGGGACCGGGTGTTTCTCGAACGAGAGCGGCACGCCAACGTGCGCCGGGGTGACCTGAGCTACCCGGTCCGAGCGGTTCGCACAAGCGAGTTTCTCTATGTGCGCAACCTGCGCCCCGACCGCTGGCCTGCCGGCGATCCCGAGATGTATAAGGCGGTCGGGCCGTTCGGCGACGTGGACGCTTCGACGACTAAGGAGTTGATTTTGAACCGGCGGGCCGATAAAGAGATCGCCGGCTATTTCCGTTCGGCGTTCGAGAAGCGCCCGGCGGAAGAACTCTTTAATCTGCGTACAGACCCGGCGCAACTCGTAAATGTCGCGGGCGAGCCGCGCCACGCCGAAGCGAAGAAGCGGCTACGCGCGGCGTTAGATGAGTGGATGAAGGAGACGGCTGACCCGCGTGCGACGAGTAACGATGATCGCTTTGATCGCTACCCCTACTTCGGTAACGCGGCCGGGATGTCTACCAACCAGCCATGAGTAGTGTATACAAACGGCGGGCCGTCCAGCATACCGATCCGACTTAGAGGTCCAACGAGTATGAACAAGGTGAAGCGGCGAATAATGCCTTTATTAACAGTAGCGTTGATCTGTCATGCCGCGTCGGCAGTGCATCCGGCAAGTCAACGCGCCGCCGCTCAAGCTGACAGTAGAAGGGCGACGCGCCCAAACGTTCTGTTCATAGTTGCCGATGACATGGGCTATGGTGACATCCGTTCACACGGCAACGAGAAGATCGACACCCCGGTGCTAGATCAACTGGCCGCAGGCGGTGCCAGGTTCGAACGCTTCTTTGTCGCCCCGCTCTGTGCGCCGACGCGCGCGAGTCTGCTCACCGGGCGCTACCCGCTGCGCACCGGGACGGCGGGCGTGACACGCGGCCTTGAAACCATGCGTGCGGAAGAAGTCACCATTGCCGAAGCGCTGAAGCGAGCGGGTTATGCGACCGGCATCTTCGGCAAGTGGCACAACGGCCAACACTACCCGAACCACCCGCGGGGGCAGGGCTTCGATGAATTCTTCGGCTTCTCCGCCGGGCACTGGAACAACTACTTCGATACAACGCTTGAGCACAACGGCCGCTTTGTCAAAACCAAAGGCTACATCACCGACGTACTGACAGATGCGGCGATCCGGTTCATCGAGAACAACCGCGCACGTCCTTTCTTCGCTTACGTTCCTTACAACGCTCCGCACTCGCCGTACCAAGTTCCCGACCGCTATTTCACGAAGTACAAGGCGCGCGGGCTCGATGACACTACCGCCAGCGTGTACGGCATGGTCGAAAACATCGACGAAAACATCGGACGTCTGCTTCGCAAACTCGATGAGTCGAATCTCACGGACGACACCATCGTCATCTTCATGACGGACAACGGGCCGCAGACGGCGCGCTACAACGGCGGGATGAAGGGGCGCAAAGGCTCGGTCGAGGAAGGCGGCGTGCGCGTGCCATTCTTTCTACGCTGGCCGGGTCAGATCAATGCCGGCATGACAGTCAAGAACATCGCCGCGCACATCGATTTATTGCCGACGATAGATGAGCTAACCGGCACCACACGGCTGGTGACTTTACCGCTCGACGGCCGAAGCCTCGTCCCGCTGTTGAAGGGGAAAGCCGCCGGGTGGACCGACCGCATGCTCTTTACACATCCGACGGGTGGGCAGGCGCAGTCGGCAGGGGCAGTGCGTACCGAGCGCTGGCGCGGGGTTTATTCCGACGCGCGGCAAGAGTTGTACGACATGGCGGCTGATCCGGGTCAAACCAAAAATGTTGCCGCCGCGCATCCCGAAGCGGTGCGAACTCTGCGCGCCGCCTATGAGGCATCGTTCAAAGACGTGACACCGCGCGGGGTTGGGCGGCCGTCAATCCCGGTCGGCTACGCACAAGCGCCGACCGTCGAACTGCCGGCGCCGGAAGCGTACCTGACCGGGGGCGTTAAATGGTTCGGCGAAGCCGGCTATGCAAACGATTGGATTACGAACTGGACGAGCACGGACGACCGGATAGCTTGGGAACTCGACGTGGTTCGTGCCGGAAGGTATGAAGTGACGCTGCGATACGCGTGCGCGGCAGAGGACATCAACTCGAAGGTGCGTGTCGAGGTCGGGGGCAGCGCCGTCGAAGGAACCGTCGGCCGAGCGCATGACCCGAAGCCGCTGCCGAGTCCCGACCGCGTGCCGCGGCGTGGTGAAGTGTATGAGAAGGTGTGGGCGCTGCTGACACTCGGCACGGTGCGCCTCGATCAGGGTCGCACGCGACTGAGCGTGGGGTCGCTCGGCGTCGCGGGCAAACGGGTGATGGACCTCAAAGCGGTCGACTTGCGGCGCGTCCGGTGAGGCATTGTCAACTTACTGAGCATTGCATTGATAGCTAAACTTTTTAGATCTCCAATCCCACACCTGCGAAGAAGGATTGAATCAAGTCCGGTCTTTTTCGCAAGCGCACTGTTGCCGCGTTAAGCTCATGCCGCAGATGCTTCAAGTCAGTGCAACACAGGTTACGCATCTCGACATGCTTGAGGTGCTGCCAGACACCTTCGTCCGGGTTCAGGTCGAGCGCGTAACCTGGCAATTGCTCCAAGTGAACCGCAGGTGCGCCGCCCTGTGCCAGAAACTCTTTGACCGCCGCGCCGCGCTGAATCGGCGCGCCGTCCCAAATCACCAACAAGCGGTCGGCCACGTAACTTTGCAGATGACGCAAGAACCGCACGCTTTCTTTGCCGGAGATAGGACAGCCGCTGACCATCGTGGCGAGTTGTCCGCGCGGCGTAATGCCGCTGACCGCCGACAAGTGGTCGCGCGTCTGAAAGACTCTCAGCACTGGCGCGCGCCGCACGGCGCATAGGTACGAACGACGCCGGGCAGCAGGTAAAAGCCCGCTTCGTCAACAAACACCAGGGTGCGACGTTCGCGTCGCGCCTTTTTTTAACTCCGTCCAAGTTTCCTCGCGCCACGCGGCAATCTGTTGTTCATCACGTTGGGTGGCACGCTCGACTGGCTTCTGTGGTGTCCACTCTAAAGTTTTGAGCAAGCGTGAGACATGTGCCGGGTGGTACGTGACGCCGAACTCTTGCGCGATCACCCGCGCGACTCGCGCGCACGTCCAAACTTCACCACGAAAGCTATATGACTCTGCGCCATGCGACAGAAACTCAGGAATCTGTGAGCGTTGCGCGGCGCTTAACTTAGCAACTGCGCCGATGTGCGGATGCGCGCATAATGCTTCGTCGCCTTGTTCACGCACCGCACCCATCCATTGGCTGACCGCACCTTTGGTGATGCCTAAGGCATCGGCCATCGCTTGTTGCTTCCAGCCTTTGCGCTTGATTACCAGTGCGCGCCGCCGCCGCGACTCTTTCCAATCTTGTAAGCATGGTTTGTTCGTTGCCATGCACGGGCTTTTACCATGCTCTTAAAAGTTTAGCTATCAATGCAACGGTCAGTAAGTTGACCAAGAAGTTTGTTACACTACGATGGCGGCTATGCTCGATCTGCGAGATGTTCTTGAGTTGATCCACGACGCTTTCAATAATCGCTCGCTTCCTGAGCATGATCTTGTCCAACATCGAGATGAACCGGTTCTTCATCTTCTGGCTTAGATTAGTGGTGCATCCGGTAAGTAGATCCCACTTTTGCTTGGATCAGAATCGTTACCAATCGTATGAGAGCCGCAGAAGTGCAGCGAAATCGATTTAGAGAAAAACCCCATCAACTCGACGGATGCACCACTTCGTCAAGTTAATCAGATAAGATAACTGTGAGGATAAACCAATGCAGCGAAGAAAATTTATTCAGGGAACAGGTGCGGCTGCCGCGATGCTGGTCACCTCCGGCGTGAGCGCTAAGTCTTACGCGCAGATTCCAGGCGCGAACGACCGCATAAGAATAGGTGGAATAGGCAGCGGAGACCGGGGCCGGACCCGCTTGGTGGCCGCACAAAAGCTCGGCGCTCAGGTCGTTGCTCTGGCCGACGTGAATCGGGCGATGCTGGACAGAGCACAGAAAGATTTGGGCGCGCCGGTCGACAAGACGTACGTCGATTACGCCGACCTGCTCGCGCGCAATGATATTGACGGGGTGATTATTGCCGCACCCGATCATTTACACCGGCAGATTCTGCTCGACTCAGTAAGGGCCGGTAAAGATGCTTACATCGAGAAGCCACTCGCGCGCACAATCAATGAGGGCGATGATATCGTCTCGAAAGTTAAAGTGTCTAAGCAGATCGTGCAGGTCGGCAATCAGAGGCGTAGTGGAGAGCATTTTAAGCGGGCGCGTGAGATCGTTGCTTCCGGCGCCATCGGTGATATCCGATTCATCAGGATTTGGGATTTTCGCTACCGCCCAAGAGACCCGTACATCAAAAGGAGCGCCGATGCGACGCAGTTCAGCCCGGAGTTGATCGATTGGAATCGTTTCTTGGGTCCGGCCCCGAAGCGACCCTATGACCCCAAACGCGCTTCCGCTTGGCGTTGGTATTGGGACTACGCCGGTGGTCTGATGACCGACATCGCCCCACACTGGCTCGACGTGGCGATGTGGATCACAGGTTCGGATGGCCCGCGCCGCGTGACGTGTAATGGTGGGAACTACCAGAGCCCGGACTGGGAGACACCCGATAACGTACACGCCACTTTCGATTGCGGCACTTTTGCGATTGTCTTCATGGTGCAATTTATGAACGGGCAAGAATATGACGGCGCCGCGTTTTACGGATTGGAAGGCAGTATCATTCAGGAGAACGATAAGAATCTGCTTGTTCATTACGATAATAAGCGCAAGATTATCGAAAGCTGGAAAGTAACGGAGGAAGGCGCGGCGCACATGCAGAATTTCCTTGACTGTATGAAGAACCGGAAGGAACCAAACTCACCGGTTGCCTTAGCTAACCAAGTGCTGGTCGGAGCCCATTTGGCTAATGAATCTTACCTGTCGGGTAAACGGATCGAGTGGGATCCGACAAAGAAGCGAACCTAAATGCCGGCCTCGCAGCGTTGCTCAGAGGATGAACCGTCTCCGCTCACGCCCGCTGCCACTGCCCGTTGACTTCAGACATCCACTCTTGATTCATTGACACCGCCGCGATCGTGGCCGCTTTCACCATGCCCCCGCGAACAGTGAGGCTGACATAACGGATGATGCAGATTTCAGCGATATGATGCCACCAGAGCTGCTCGATGCTGAAACAGGCTTTGGGGTTATCTGTGAACATGAAGGCAGTGTATAAACAGAATGCCGATCAACTGATGCGATGCGAGATCGACAAAGTCGGAGTTTATGAGGTTAAGGACGGCTTCTCAAGAAGCCGTCCTTTGTAGTCCGTAAGATTGTTTCAGGGACGGCCGGTATCATGTAACAAGTGACAGCGAAAAAGGAAATTATGAAGAAGGATAAAGAGCATCACGGGGCGGGTTGTTCCCGCAGAGTCTTTGTGAAGAAGTCAGTGATGGCAGCCGGCGCGATGAGCGTTGTGACAACGCTTTCGCGGCGACGCGCGGGTGGTGCGTTCTTGGGCGCGAACAACAGTGTCGGCATCGGCTACATCGGCGTTGGCATTCGCGGCGAAATCCTGATGCGCCGGACGCAGTCGATTGATGGCACGCACATCCTCGAAGTGGCCGACCTATATGATGGTCATCTCGAACGCTCTAAAGAGGTGGTGGGTGCCTCATTGCGCGCCGGGAAAGACTACAGGCGACTGCTCGACAATAAAGAGATCAACGCCGTCGTCGTGGCCGTTCCCGATCATTGGCACAAGCAGATCGCGCTCGATGCGATGCTAGCGGGCAAGGACGTTTATCTCGAAAAGCCGATGACTCACCGCTGGGAAGACGGCGCGTCTATCATCGCCGAAGCGAAGAAACGCAACCGCATTCTGCAAGTCGGCAGCCAGTACCAAAGTATGCCTGCCAACGAAAGAGCCGTTGAGATTATCAAGTCCGGCAAACTCGGTAAGATCACGCTCATCAGCGGTCAGATCAACCGCAACACTTCCACGGGCGCGTGGTATTACCCCATCCCGCCCGACGCCTCCCCGCAGACGGTTGATTGGCAGCAGTTCATCGGCCCCGCACGCAAGCATGAGTTCGACGCCAAGCGGTTCTTTCGGTGGCGTTTGTACTGGGATTACTCGGGCGGGCTACCGACAGATTTGTTCGTTCACTTGATCACAGCTACCCACACGCTGATGGGCGCGAAAATGACCAGTCGAGTCGCAGCGATGGGCGGAATATATAATTGGAGAGAGCGGGAGGTGCCCGACCAGATGTCGGCCATTGTCGAGTACCCCGAAGGCTTCCAACTGATGCTGACCTCGACGGCGAGCAACAATCACAACTACCCGTTGCTGACGATTATGGGCACGGAAGGTACGCTCGAATATCACGGCACGAAACTGGTCTACTATGCCGAGCCAGTGCTCGAAGACTTCGCCTATTCGACCAACAGCTGGCCTGTGGCGACGAAGAAGAAATATGCCGAGATAAATGACCTCGACCCGGAATCAATGCGCCCGCGCGCGACCGCGAACGTCAAGCGCCCGATGCCGGTGGAGATTGAGACTTCCGGCACTGAAGCGACGCAAGCACACCTGGCAAAGTTCTTCGAGAGCGTGCGGACGAGAATAGAGCCTGTCGAGAACGCCGAAATGGGTCACTATTGTGCTACGGTCGGGCACATGGTCAACCTTAGCTATAAGTCGCGCAAAGAAGTGCGGTGGGATCCGGCCAAGCAAAAGGTCGTGATCTAACCAACGAGAAAGAGTTAAGAGGTTAATGCGTGCAAGCCGGTTGTTCGGCGGCAATAGAGGACAAGCAGTTGCGGTCGTTCGATAAAAAGCACAGGCAAAGTGCTGTAGGAGCACAAGCTTTCTGTCGGCGACTATGTCACTCCGTCAACATATGCGTGGTACTCGCGCGTCTCCGGGTACGTTAAAATCGCATCAACGGATGCAGGTCAGGAGCTATGAGACTTCTCATCCTTTCCTCCTCATTGATCGTGCGTCTTCAATTATAACCGCGGGCTGGTTATTAAACGATTGGTCGGCGAAGTGGTATTGAAGCACATCCGAGGGTCGGCAAAGTCCTCATAATTTGCGCGTCCCCTTAACTTGTCTGGGTGCCTTGAACGGCAACGTATTCGGTAGCACACGCACAGCAGTCGTAAACTTGAAAGGGTACTTCCCGCCGCTTGGGTATGTTAATTCAACGAAGAAGGCCGTCCATCCCTTCGCTGGCCTCGCGATTCTCGCCACATACACGCCGCCCCCTTCGTCCGTCAGTATCGTACTCTGATAAGCTGTGCCGATTGACTCCAACCGGAAGTCGCGCCGCTCCGGGTTCGTTGCTTGCCACAGTTTTGCTTCCGTTGGTTTATCAAAAGTCTTCACGCGGATGGCTCCGCTCTGCTCGAACTTCCAGGAAAACTCAGGGCGCGGCACACCGCGCAAGATAGCGTCGTAGAATGCTATCAGCGTCTCTCGCGCGTCCGACTTTTTGAGCGAATGATCAGTGTTGGGAACATAGCGAAGGTATTTTTCGCCGCGCAGATCAGCGAAGTAAAACTGCGACGAGTCCGGCAGGAAAAACTGATCCCCGGTTGAGTTAATCAGCAACTTAGGTATCGTCAGCCGGTCGCGGTATGAGTAGGGTTCGATGATCTTCATCAACGCCTTATACTGCGACGTGCCCGTCCAACCCATGATGCCTCTCTCCTCATAATCCTTAACAGCAGGAGCCCAGAAGCCGTACGCTCGATAGTGATGATCGAACGATTTTTCGATGTTGAGCAAATCAATCACCATCGGAATAATTGCTATTACTCGCCGATCAACTGCGGCCGTGGTCCAGGTGGTCCAGCCTCTTTTAGATCCCCCGGCAACCACAAAGCGATCAACCCGGACGTTGCCGCCCTGAGGGCTGCCGCAAAAAGCCGTCACCGTATCCATCGCGCGCACTGCGCTCTTAGTCATCGGTAAACGCGCCGGCCAGTTCTCATCGCCCGTTTTAAGAAACTTGTCCCAGGTGTAGGCGATCAGCGCGTCCTCATCCAGTGGCTTGCTCTCATCGGCAAAGGTCAGTGGCTGGTTGGGCACCATGCGCAGTTCACCAACAACTGTATGAGTGGTTACGGCAATGTCGATGAGCGACGAATCGGCGTCCGGCCTTTTTCCGGCGTTGCTCCCGCCCGTTATAAACAACAAACCAGTAGTACCCGTGATGCTGTCTGGTTTAATGATTCGGAGCCAATGTTTCCACAACGTTCGATCCACCTCCGAAGGCTTACGCCAGGATTGGGAAGTGATCTCCAGGAGATAGTTCGTGTAACCCCTGCCATGTGCCGTGTCTACTAACTCGAAACGATAGTTCGAGTCTGGCGCCCGAACATATCGATCAAGCGCAGTGGGCGTGATGACTTGTCGGCTGTTGTCTTGGCCGTGATGTTGCGCACGCGAGACCTTCGCGGCAAAGCCGAACAATATCCAACTGAGCGCAAAGATGCAGGTATAGCGGAGCAGATGGTTCATCATCGTGTGGGTTTCCTTTCCAAGCTTTATCACAAGAAACTTAGGGAATTGTCAAATAAACCTGGTAAAGATCGAACCCCACGTTGCTCAAAACCTATGGAAATGGTTGGGACGCTCCCTGGCGACCGTGAAAGCAGCGATGGCGCCCGAACTCGCTCCGCCGATGCTATGCTGCTTCGGATCCTTTGAGATGTTGTACTCCTGATCCAGCACCAGCATCAATTCTTCGGTAATCACCCGCGCATACTTATCATCGAGCGTATTGCATTCGGTAGCGCGGTTCGTGGTCCCGTCGCCCCAGCCGGTTTCTCGTTGTTCGGAAGTTTGCGGGTCGCGCTCGATGTGACGAGCGAGTCGCTGAGCGAAATTCTGCACGAATTTTTATCCGCAGTCGCCTAAAACTTTTCATGCTATCGTTGGGTCGTCGCGTCAATGACAATTGTCGTCGCTCGCGCTTGATGATTGTGAATATACGAAGTCTGTCAACTGGATGGAGATTCGGTTATGCTCGCCCCGCAACGTATTTCTTCGCGCACGTGGTTAAGTTCGGTTTTGCCGTTCGTCGCCGGCTCATAGATGTGGTAGTCAATGATCCGGAACTGTAATGTTTCCGGGTTGACGTAAACGCAAGTCACGATGCCGATGCCCTTAATGACTCTCTTAGTGTTGCCGCTGTACTGGCGGCGCACAAGCTCATTCGAGTGTGAGTAGTTCTTATCGGCAACTGTATCGTCAAAGAGCAGGTAAGCTAAGGGGAAGGCACAATGGTGTCTGTGACCTGTTCCCAACACAAGGCGTGACCTCAGTTTATCATCGCGCGAATAGCGATTGTGATGGTCATGGCAGTAGTGCTGACTATGGTCAGCGAAGTAAGTCAACGTGTAGTTGACTTGGCTACTGAGCAGGCACTGGCAGTAATCAAGTCATGTGGCTCGTTTAGTGGCGCAAATGACGGCGCCATTATCTACTACTCAGCTATTTGCGTAAGTCCTAAATCGCTAAGAACTGTCGATAAAAAGCAGAACATGCGAAATTACATCACATACTTAACAAGCAGTTTGTTGCTGCTTCTTTTGTTATATGAGTTCTCTGTGGCGCAATCCGTGCTGCATGAGTGGCGTTCTTATGGAGGGGATACAGGAGGCACAAGATTTTCAGAGTTGAAACAGATCAACCGCCAGAACATCGCTCGGCTCAAGCAGGCTTGGGTCTATCGAACAGGCGAAGTAATCCTGAAGGGGCGCAACGCTTATGCTTTAGGCAGAAGAAATACTGCTTTCGAGTGCACTCCGCTCGTGGTCGGCGGTATGTTGTATCTTTCGACTCCATCAAGCCGCGTCATTGCGCTTGATGCGGAGATGGGCATTGAACGCTGGAGCTTCGATCCACAATTAGGTAGAAACGAAGACCGTCAGTTCCAAGTGCATCGCGGTGTCGCCTATTGGGAAAGTTCTTCAGGTCGTGAAAAGGATAAAGACCGGCGCATTCTATTCGGCACGGGCGATGGGCGTCTCATCGCGCTTGATGCTATAAGCGGTAAATTATGTTCGGATTTCGGCAAGGGCGGGATCGTCAATCTCCGTGAAGGAATCGCAGATAGATGGCCTAATGCAGATTACGCTGTAACTTCTCCTCCCGCTATTTACAAGGATTTAGTGATAGTCGGAGCACTCGCACCTGAGTATCCGGCAAAAGGACCAAGCGGTGATGTGCGCGCCTTCAACATTCTGACAGGTAAGCTTGCGTGGCAGTTCCACACCATTCCGCGCCCAGGAAAGTTAGGCCATGACACGTGGGCAGGTGATTCGTGGAAGGATCGAACGGGCGTCAACGTCTGGTCGATCATGAGCGTTGACCGAGAGCGCGGTATGGTCTTCCTGCCGGTCGGCGCACCTTCATACCATTTCTATGGAGGCGACCGAAAAGGTCGGAATCTCTTTGCCAATTCACTGGTTGCATTGAATGCGGAAACAGGCGAGCTCATCTGGCACTACCAGATGGTTCATCACGACCTTTGGGACTACGATCCGCCAGCGCAACCAAACCTCGTAACGATCAATCACAACGGGCGTCGGAGGCTTGCGGTAGTTCAAGTAACTAAGATGGGATTTGTCTTTGTGCTCGACCGGCTCACAGGTAAGTCGCTCTTTCCGGTTGAAGAGCGCCCGGTAGCTCAAAGCAAAGTTCCGGGAGAATCTTCCTGGCCGACCCAGCCCTTTCCGCTCAAGCCTCCGCCTCTTGTCAGACATCAACCTTTGACACGTAACGAAGTCAGTACCGTTACTCCTGAATTAAACAAGTATTGCGCAGAGTTATTTGCGCAGGCGAAGAGCGGAGGAATCTATACCCCGCCAGGCCCTGATTTGACTCTCTGGTTTCCCGGAACGCTCGGCGGCGCGACATGGTCCGGCGCATCCTTTGATCCTGCCAGTCAATACCTTTATGTAAACGTGAATGAAATTGGAGCTATCGGCATGATGAAAGCTCAGGCAGCCGATGCGCCGTTTCCTTACCGCCGAACAAGCAGGTTCGGAGAGTACGCACGGTTTTGGGATGAAAGTTTTCTGCCCTGCCAGCAACCACCGTGGGGAACGTTGAATGCTGTCGATTTGAAGAAAGGCGAGATCGTCTGGAAGGTTCCACTGGGCATTGTCGATGAGCTTGACGCAAAGGGGATCAACAAGACAGGTGCGCCTAATCTCGGCGGCTCGATTGTCACGGCTGGGGGTATCGTCTTCATTGCCGGTACAAACGACAGTCGATTCCGAGCATTCGATGCACAAACAGGCGCGGAACTATGGACAGCAAAACTCGACGCGAGTGGTCACGCCACGCCGATCACTTATCAAGGGCAAAAAAGCAAGAAGCAGTTTGTTGTTATTGCGGCGGGCGGTGGAGGCTCCTTTAGCAAAGCCTACTCTGATGCTCTGATAGCCTATGCCTTGCTTGAATAGTGATGCACGCACCTGCGTGCGAGTCGGCAGGAAATCCGATGCTGCCTTATTGAAGTACGATGCGGAGAGACGAAAAAATAGAAATCCGGCTGCTCGGCGATGAGGACGTGCCAGCGGCAATGAGGCTTAAGAACCTCGCGCAGTGGAATCAGACCGAGGATGATTGGCGGCGACTACTCACGCTTGAGCCTCACGGCTGCCTCGCCGTGACAATTGGCGGGCGCGTCGTGGCAACAACTACTACGACCGCATACGGGCGTGATTTGGCGTGGGTAGGCATGGTGCTTGTTGACCCGGATTACCGGCGTCGAGGTATTGCGACACGCTTGATGCGCGCCGCGCTGGAATATCTGCGCAAGGAGAAAGTCGCGACAGTGAAACTGGACGCCACTTCTGACGGACGTCAGGTCTATGAGAGCTTGGGTTTTGAGGTTGAGCTTATAATCGAGCGATGGTCAGGAGTCGCGCGAGCGGCAGCCTCTTCCGACTGCACGAACCTTGATGCTTCGATTCTCCGGGAAGTCTTCGCCCTTGATCGCCGCGCCTTCGGTGCCGACCGCTCGCAGCTTATTGAGTTGTTAGTTAAAGACGCTTTCATCGAGCCTTCCGTCAGCCGTGGGCCGAACGGGCAATTGAATGGATATGCACTTGCCCGGCGCGGGACGGCAGCTACTTATGTTGGGCCTGTTGTCGCAAACGACGCGGCCACTGCCACAACACTGCTGAACGGAGTGTTTAAGCAACTGGCGGGCGAGCAGGTCTACGTTGATGTGAATACGACCTTCGAGACGGGCACGCGAGAGTTGACCGTCCGCGGGTTCGTTAAGCAGCGTGACCTGATTCGCATGCGCTACGGAGAGCAGATCAGTGCCGGAACGTCCGCGTCTGTCTTCGCCATCGCAGGGCCGGAGGTCGGGTAAGGTGAGAACGAGAAGATGTGTCGCAATCTTGCTTCTTGCGCTCGCCCTTTGCGGCGGCGTGGCAGGACAGCGGCGCGTGCGCGAAGAGAGAGCATCACGAGCCTCAATCCGCGAGGTTAATCAGGTCCCGCGCCCCGACAGTAACAGCGTGGTTGCAATCACCGGTGCGACGCTGATTGACGGTTACGGCGGCGCACCGGTTCCTGATTCGGTAGTTATCGTGCGCGGTGAGCGCATCACGGCGGCGGGGCCGCGTACCTCATTACCCATCCCGCCGGGCGCGGACATTTTCGACGCGCGCGGCCTCACTCTGTTGCCGGGCTTGATTGACGCGCATTTTCATATTGACGGGGACGACGCGCTGCCCGCTCTCTTTTTGTCGCATGGCATTACTACCGTGCGCGATCCCGGCCAATGGATTGAGGCTTACACAGCACTGCAGCAGAAGGCTACACTGCTACCACGCCTCTTCCTCACGGGGCCGCACCTTGATTCGCCGCCGCCGGCCTACCCGGCGGACTCTATTATCGTGCGTGACGAAGAGGAGGCGCATCTCGCCGTCAGTCGCTTCGTTGAAGACGGAGCCTCGGCCATCAAGGTCTACTTTCGGTTGCCGGTCGGCTTAATAAAGGTCGTCACAAACACCGCGCACGCGCGCGGCCTTCCCGTCACCGCGCATCTTGAGATCGTGGACGCGACTGATGCTATCCGCGCCGGCGTAGACGGCATTGAGCATGTGACATCATTTGGCACTGCACTGATGCCTTTGCGCGAGGCGGAGAAGTATCGCCAGTCCGTGCTCGCCGACAACAACGCGCGGCGCGAAGGCCGCTACACAGTCTGGAGCAGAATTGATCTCGACTCGCCGCGCGCCAACACTTTGTACAAATTGTTAGCTGAGCGCGGGACGTTCATTTCGCCGACGCTCGCCGTCTTCGAGCGTCGCGCGGGCGACAAGGACACGACGGACGTGCACTTGCGCGCCTTTCGAAACATGCTCGCGTTCGTCGGGCGGGCGCGTCGCGCCGGGGCGCGTGTCGTCGTCGGCTCGCATTCGGGCGTGCCCCACGCCGAACGCGGCTGGGCGTACCAACGCGAGCTTGAGTTGCTCGTCGAAGCGGGGCTGACGCCGACGGAGGCCGTCGTCGCGGCGACGCTTGAGAACGCGCGCTTCTTCCGCGTTGATGACCGATTGGGGAGCATTGAGCGGGGAAAACTCGCCGACCTTGTGCTTGTCGAAGGCGACCCGCTTAAAGACATCGGCGCGATGCGGCGTGTGCGGCGCGTGATGCTTAATGGGCGGTGGGTCGAGTCGGGCGTGACGGAGAAGAAAGAACGGAGATGAAGTAAATACGCTGCGTTGCGATTACACAAACAGGGACGCTGCGACCAGTGAACAGAGTAAATCGAAGACAGTGGCTGGCAAGTTTTGCCGCGGCAAACGTTATTTCCGGCGTGCGGGTGACAAGCCGCAATTCAACGCGAAGCGCGAGCAAGTGTTCGCCGTCATGGATCGGCGGAACGTGCGAGCAATGGTGAACCTCACCGGCGGTTACAGCACAATCCTTGAAGAGAATATCTGCTACTGGCAGAAACCTAATACTGATCGCTTCGTCGTTTTTACCGAGCCGTGGTTTGGTAAATTCACTGAGTCGAACTACCAGAAGTTTCAGGCTGACCAAATCGCGCGGGCGAAAGAAGTCGGCGCGAAGGGACTCAAGCTAACGAAAACACTCGGCCTGAACCTGCGCGAACAGGTCACGACGGGGCCGCTCGTGAAAGTTGACGACCGGCGTTTAGACTTGAGGTGGGAAGCGGCGGGCGCACTCATGATGCCCATCGCGATTCACACTACCAACCCGGAGGCGTTCTTCCTACCCATTGATCGTTCCAACGAGTGGTTTGAAGAGCTGAACGCGCACCCCGATTGGTGAGTCTACGGTAAGGATTTTCCGAGCAACCGCGAGTTACACGAAGCGCGTAATCGCGTCGTCGCCCGGCACCCGCAAACGCAGTTCATCGTTCTACACGTCGGGAATGCGGAAGACCTGAATTGGGCAATAATATACTTGACGAATCAGGCCGTCGGGTACATTATAGCTGTGGCGAGGGTCGATGAGCTCCGCATTCTCGACACTCGACTACCCGTGCGACAGGATAGGAGTCTGGCGCCCGTCAGGAGTGTATCCCCAAATGCTGAAATTTAGTTTTCCCGCAATTCTTAACCTTTTTCCTCAGCATATCAGCCCCAAAAGATCGCGTAGTGCGTCCTTCTTGATTTGGTATCTTGAAAACTACTATCGGCTAGATACTCAAGCCGCCGTGGATTCGGTATGCGACTTTCGTGGCGATAAAGGTGTGGATGGAATCTTCGTCAATGACAACGATCAAACCATAACTATTTTTCAGGCAACAATTATTGAGTCAACAACAAAAGCTATAGGAGACAAGACACTGCGAGAGTTTGACGGAACCATTAATCAGTTTAGAGATGCTACAACAATACAGCTTTTTTTGGATTCCAAGCCGAACGACAAGTTGGGGAATCTTATCAAGCGACTAGATTTGATAAATAAGATTGCGACATACGCATTGCAGGGGGAATTTCTCTGCAATGTAGATCAAGACGCTAATGCTGATGGTGTGTTAACGACTTCGCCGCATCTATCCTTTGTTGGTGAGACAGTACTACGAGACACATATATTTCTTACGAACGTGATACGCCAGTACACACTCCGGCGAGTTTCGATATTGTTGGCCGTGATGTTACGAAATACATGGGAGATACGGAAACCAAGGTCATCATAGCAGCGGTTAAGGCCATTGAGTTGGTTGCGCTAAGTGAGTTGCCAGAAATTATGGCAAAAAAGATTGTAACCAAAAGTTCTTTGACAGCACGCTGACTTTACGCAATGCCTCTTGGTCAATCAGGTTGAAAAGCCACGCTTCAGCATACTCGGCATGTTCCTCAATGCTGGAAAACTGCTAATTGGCCGAGACTTTGCCTTTCAACTCTTTCCAGAGTTGATCCATGGCGTTGAGTTCCGAGCATTGCTTCGGCAGCCAGACTAAATGAATATCAAGCAACGCGGCTAAGCTCTGGCTCTGGGCGG
>JALZJL010000340.1 GCA_030859785.1 Acidobacteriota bacterium | reverse complement strand
CATGATGCTGCGTCGCGTTTGAATCAGCCACCTTCGGCACGATCCCAAAGTAGCTCGCCAGCTTATTCTCATCGGCGAAGTCATTCACATCGCCAATGATCGAGAGCAGCACAGCCGCCGAGTAGTCGCCGATCCCTTTGATGCTCGTCAAACAATGGTGCCCTTCAAGCTGCTTGCCTAACTCACAGATTTCCCGCTCCAGCTTCTTGATACCCTCGCTCAGGCTGTTGATCTGCGCGACGATGACCTCCAGTTCCAGTCTCACGCTCGCGGGCCACTCCTCGCTCATCACCTTGCGCAGATTACCGGGGTGGTCGTAAGCCTCTTTGCGGCTCTCGCGCCCGTGCGCCCGGAGGTGGGCATGCACCTTGTTGCAGAGCGCGGTGCGCAACTTCACCAGCCGGTCACGAGTGTTCGCCAGGCGGTTGACCTGCGCGAGCAACTCTTCCTTCATCCGCGACGAAGGGAGCAGTCCCTTACTGAGGAATACTGCCAGTGCGCGGGCGTCATTTCTGTCGGTCTTACTCACCGACTGCTTGATGACCTTGAACTGCCTCGTATTGACGACGACGCATTCGGCCACCAACGATGCCACCTGTGAATGGAAGAACCGCGAGTTGCCCGTCGCCTCCACCGCGAGATGATCGTCGGGGCGCAGTCGGTTCTTGAACGCCTCAAGCTCCTTGAGCAGGCACTTTTCGAAGGACAGCGTGCCGTCCTCGTCGAGGCAGCAGACGGTGAAGTTGTTTGAGTGTAGGTCGATTCCGAGGTAACGCATGACGGTCTCCTCCTGAAAGATGAAGGAGTAGACTTGCTACGCGGCGGCCACCAAACTTCTATCCGAGGTCACTGAAGCCTCACGATGACGCTGCGGTCACAGGCCCGGTTAGTCTCAAAGTACGAGGTCAGAAGCCTCAGGTTCTAGTCCAGCCTGTTACCTGTCTACTCCGGCCTGAGGTTAGTCTAGCCGGAGCCGACCGCCACGAACAGCTCTGTCATATCATTCTCAACTGTCCCGTTCGTGATTCACCCCTTTTACTCACTTTAACTACCCTTTAAGATAAAAGCTAAAGTAGGTGTTCTGCCCCGAATAGCAGGATGTTGTACTAGCCTGAGCTCGCACCACCTAGCTTAGTAGGAAAATTGATCGTGATGTAGTTCCGTTGCACGTTTCTGCGCACGGTCGACGACTTCACGCTCGGCAGACAAATCGTCAAGTTTGACACCGACGCGCTCGCCGTCACCGAGCGGCGCGCCTTTATCGCCGCGAACCTACGCTTCCCGGAAGTGCTCGCCGCCGATTCAACGCAGGTCAGAGAACTCGGCACGCGCATCACAAACTTTTCGCGCCGCCTTGACCCGCGCCTGCGTCTCCCGGAAAGCTACCAAGCCAACATCGGGTTCGAGCGAGAGGTCGGCGGCAGGTTCGTGTTGGAGGCGAACTACACCTTCAACCGGACGGTTCATTTATGGAGGGAGTTCAACGCTAACGCTCCGGTGCTGCCCAGCCGGTATCGAGATTTCGCCGCCTATCTGCTCGCGCGCGACTTCGCCAACTTCCGTGGCGTCGGCGGCGCGCGCCCGCTCTACGATTCATCAAGCGCCGGCGAACTGGTGCGTTTTACGAACGTCGCTCCCGACCCGATGCAGCCGGATACGGTCGTGCGCGCCGTCGAATTCGGGCTGCCCGTTTCAGTCTTCAACCTCAATAGCGTCAGTTCAACGTCCGCGGTCGAAGCAGCCAACGGCGCGTTGAACGAATTGCGGCCCGACCCGACGCGCGGGCAGATCGAACAGCTTGTCTCCGTCGGCAACAGTTCGTACCACGGCCTGACCGTCGAAGCTCGCCGCCGGTTCGAGCGTCGGCCCGAAGGACTCGCGTTTTCGTTGCGTGCCGGCTACACATTGTCGCGCCTGATCGACGACGGCATCGTCAACACATCGAGCGCGCTCGTCGTGGGCGACTTTCGCGCCGAACGCGCGCCGAGCCTGCTCGACCGCCGCCACCGCTTCGTCTTCTCCGGCACGTTCGACGCGCCGCGCGTGTTGGGTCGCGTGCGTGTGTCGCCGATTCTGCGCGTGGCGTCGGGAGCGCCTTTTAATATCAGCGCCGGCGGCGTGGATCGAAATCTCGACGACGTGAACAACGACCGTCCCATCTTCAACGGCGATGTGAAGTGGCTCCGTGCGCGCCGCCCCGGCGAACCGATTGACACGCGACTCGTCGAAGCGTTCGCGCTGCCGAGCATCGGCCAGACGGGGAATCTGCCGCGTAACGCGGGCCGCGGCTTCGGCCTGGTGCTGTTTGATCTGAGTGTGACGCGTGAGTTCCGCATCGGGGAGGGGAAGCGTCTGCGTCCGACCATCGAAATCGACAACGTGCTTAACCAGACGGTGTTCACTTTCGGTGCCGAGTTCGTTAATTTCAACGCCCTGCGTCCGACCGCGACCGCCGCGCAACGTCAGGCCTTTCTCGACTCCTTTCTGGTTCCGACGCGCACCTTGCGCCCGCGCGCGATCCGCCTCGGACTGCGATTCGATTTTTAATTCAGACCGAAGGGATGGCATGGGCGCCCGCCGTTTCGTGTTTAGGATTACGAATCAAATTACTTCGCTGAATTTCACCGCAGAGGACGCAAGAGGGCGCGGAGCAATCAAAGACAGCAGCATCATCAATCAGGTCAACAGCAATGTGTTTGCTCGGCGTCCTCGGCGTGCTCTGCGGTGAATGTATGTTGTCTTCAATCCATAGATGTGGCCGGATGTGTCTACGAGTCAGCGAACACGGCCGGCCCGCTGTGCTAAACTCGCGCCGGTTTTGAGTTCGTGAAGGCATCGCGGGACAGAGAGAGTGAGAGAGAGATGGATACCGCCGACTCATCAAAAATTCGTGATGAAGATATCGAAGCAGCATTTCTTGACGCCGAGTTGTTCATTAAGTACGCGGCCCCGCTCCGCGCGGTGAAACGTCTACAGGGCGCGCTCGAAAGCCACCCGCGTTCCATCCCGCTGCGCGAAAAGCTGCGCGAGATTGCCGCCGCCAACAAGATGCCCGACGAAGCCGCCCGCCAATGTCTGGCGCTCGCCAGTCTCTATATCGTCCACGAAAATTTCGAGGCCGCGCATGAACGGCTGTTACAAGCCAAGCAGTTCGACTCGCGCATCTCAGTCACCTCCGGCCTCGACGCGATTCGCCGCGCCCGCCGTCCCGACCTGGTCACGCAGAAAGCAGCAACCGTCGACGAATCGCCCGGACAGACGCGCCGCGTCACGCTGGCCGGAGACCTCTCTGCCGTCAGCATTTTCGACGCCGTGCAGGTGCTTGAAAACTCGCGTCTGACCGGCGTGCTCACTGTGCGCGGCGGTGGTGGCAAGCAGGGACAGGTACACTTTAACGAAGGGCGCATCGTCGGTGCCGAGAGCGGGGAGAGTGAACCACTCGAAGCATTCCGCAGGGTGGTCGAGATCACCGACGGCGGTTTCGAGTTTGAGAAGTCCGCAGCAGAGCACCCCGTCACAATCAACTCCGCCGGCAACACCAATTTAATTCTCGACACGCTGCGCCAACTTGATGAAGAGAAGATGTAACTCAAGGGTGACAGGTGACCAGATGAATGCGGATTGCGGATTACAAAAGAGTCCACTTGTTCTTCAATCCGCAATCCGCATTCGCCCAGCGTTGTCCTGTCACCCGTCACCTGTCACGAGACTTCACCTTCAGTCGAGCAGCACGCGTGTGTGGAGGGCTTCGGCGCGTTCGAGTGCGGCCAGCAGGCGCAGGAATTGTTGGTAGCTTTTGCTGCGGGCGTGGGTGCGCCGGAGTTCCCGCTCGGAGAGGTCGTGGCGGAGCACAAGGTCGAGGAAGTCGTAGTAATCGGCGGTCGCTGCATGCGGTAGTTCGCGTGTGTAGGTGGTGCGTGCGGCGTCGCGCGACGTGAACCCGGCGAGCGCGTCGAACAAGTTGTCGGTCGTCATGTGCGCGGCCTCGCGCGCGAGTCGGATTGGCAGTCGTAACTCGAAGAAGCGGAGGCCGTCCGGCGTGGTGACGCGGCGCAGCTCCTTCGTTCCTTCGCCGTCGAAAGGCGAATCGGCTTCGAGCAAAACTCGCAGTAGCCGCGGCTGTTCTTCGCGGTCAATCGTGTCGAGCGCGAGTTGGACACGGTCGGCGATAAACTTTTCAAACTGCGCTTCGATGGGGTAGTTGATGCGACCGAGACAGCCGACCGGCTCACCTTCACCCCCGACCTGACGCGGCAGGTTGGCGGGACACGACTCGCACGCCGCCGTCTCGTTTTCCATCCGCTCGATCTCTTCGCCTGCCCGCTCGACGAATTGAATCTTCTCTGCTGTCGGTGCGGACGCCTCGCCGGTTGTCAAACGTGCATGGATGCTGGCAAGTCGTCCCCACGCGCGCAAGTGCTCTTCGGCATAGCGTGCGCGCAACTCGCAGGGGTAATCAAGAGCAAATTCTAAAGACAAGCTGTTCCTCGCTTTCAAGGGTGGGATGGGCCACTGTCTGACTATCTGTAATGATGCACATCGCAAAATCTTCCGCGACACGCGCGTCATCATAACAGAAGTCTAAAGCGCGGACAGCAAAGCTCGCTTGCTGAAGACACGCGAGTGCGACAGTTAAATCGAGACATACGAAAGTGGTCGAAGCGTCATCAATACGGCGTGGTAAAATCTGCTGGTCATCACGGACGCCCTTCTCTAATCGATGGCGTGCAGTCGCGCGTCGACCCAGATGGCGGTGTGGAAGTTAAGAGCATTTTAAATCAGAAAGATCACTAGAGGATCAGCCAATGACGAGCGCCGCGCTTAACCCGCCGGGGCCGAAGGGCCTTGTGCCCGGTCTCCAGTTTTTACCGTTCCGCCGCGACCCGCTGGCGTTTCTGACGAACCTCGCGCGCGACTACGGGGACATCGCGCAGTTCTGGATGGGGCCGCAACGCGCGTTCTTCCTGAATCACCCGGACTTAATCAGAGACGTGCTGGTGACGCGCTACGACGCTTTCCACAAAGGGCGCGCTCTGCAACGCGCGAAGCGGCTGCTCGGCGAGGGACTGTTGACCAGCGAGGGCGCACATCATCGCCGCCAGCGACGCCTTGCGCAGCCCGCATTTCATCGCCAGCGCATCAACGGGTACGCCGGCGTGATGGTGGACTATGCAGCGCGCGCGTCTTCGTTGTGGAGTGACAAAGCAACCGTCAACGTCGCCGACGAGATGATGCGGCTGACGCTCGCCATCGTTGGTAAGACGCTCTTCGATACGGATGTCGAGAGGGACGCCGAAGATGTCGGCGAGGCGTTGACCGAAATGATGGAGCTGTTCAATCTGCTGCTGCTGCCGTTCGCTGAACTGCTGGAGAAGCTGCCGCTCCCGGCGACGCGACGCTTTCAACGCGCTCGCGCCCGCCTCGACGCCGTGATCTACCGCATCATCGACGAGCGACGGCATAGCGGAACCGATTGCGGCGACTTGCTGTCGATGCTGCTGCTCGCTGAAGACGAAGAGGGCGACCGCGCCGGGATGTCGAACGAGCAGGTGCGTGATGAGGCGATGACGATCTTCCTCGCCGGCCACGAGACCACCGCCAATGCGCTCACGTGGACGTGGTATCTGTTGGCGAAACACCCGGAGGTTGAGGCCAGACTTCATCACGAACTGGACGCCGTGCTCGAAGGCGAACGGCTGCCCGCGCTCGACGACCTGCCGCGCCTGCGCTACACCGAGATGGTCATCGCCGAGTCGATGCGGCTGTATCCGCCGGCGTGGGCGCTGGGGCGTCTGGCGCTGAACGACTTTGACATCGCGGGCTACACGCTGCCCGCCGGCTCGCTCGTCCTCGTCAGTCAGTATGTGATCCAACACGACGCGCGCTTCTTTCCCGACCCGCATCGCTTCGACCCTGAACGATTCACGCCGGAAGCGAAAGAGTCGCGCCCGCAGTTCGCTTACTTTCCGTTTGGTGGTGGCCCGCGTCGTTGCATCGGCGAAGGCTTCGCGTGGATGGAAGGCGTGTTGCTGTTGGCGACGCTCGCCCGCCGTTGGCGAATGCGCCTCGTCCCCAATCAGACGATCAAACCGCACCCGCGCATCACGCTCCGACCGGGGCGGCGCGGCATGCTGATGACCCTAGAGCGGCGTGGACGATAGTCGGAGCGGGAGCGGTAACCGTGGTGTGTGAGGCTCACGCAGCGGCGGCGTCCACTCTTGACGCCGCCGCCGCTTTCCATTTATTGTGCCTGTGCCTTGCTTTCCCGAACCTACCTCTGGTGATCACCCACCTGGGCTTCTCGAAAACGACACATTAGTGAATATGACAAACTCCCCCGGTCACACTATAGCCTCGCCGCAAAGCGAAGCCATGTCCCACGCCATCATCCGAAGCGTCCGCGATTATGCAATTTTCATGACTGATCTCGAAGGGCGCATTCTGAGTTGGAATCCGGGCGTTGAACAGCTTCTCGGTTACCTGGAAGCTGAGTTCATCAATCAACCCGTCTCGTTTATTTTCACGATTGAAGATAACGCGTGCGGCGCGCATCTGCTGGACATGGAGCGGGCGAAAATCGAAGGCCGCGGCCAGAGCCGGCGCGCGTATGTGCGGCGCGACGGCGGGCGCATCTGGGCGAGCGGCCTCGTCATGCCGCTCACCGACGAAGCGGGCGAACTGCGCGGTTTCGCCAAGGTGATGCATGACGACACCGCAAACAAGCAGGCCGAGGAAGCGTTGCAAGAGTCGCGAGCGATGCTGCAATTGATTATGGACAGTATCCCACAACGCATCTATTGGAAAGACCTGAACTTGGTTTACCTAGGCTGCAATCGGACCTTCGCCAAAGTGTCAGGCTTTGACAGCGCGGAGCAGATCGTCGGGAAGTCGGACTACGACTTGTTGCCCAAAACAGAGGAGGCGGATTTCTTTCGCGAGTGTGACTGGAGCGCGATTGAGACGAGGATGCCCGAATTCCATGTCATCAAGCCGCGCCTCCAGGTCGACGGCAAAGAGGTGTGGCTCGACACTAATCGGGTTCCGTTGCAGGACGCGGAAGGAAACGTCATCGGAGTCCTCTGCACCTATGAAGACATCACCGCGCACAAGCAGGCCGAGGAAGAACTGGAGGCATTGAACCGTCGCGTCACCAACATCCTTGAAAGCATCACTGATGCGTTTCTGGCTGTCGATCATCAATGGCGCTTGACCTATATGAACCGACAGGCTGAACGGCTTTTGCAGCGCACCCGCGAGGAAATGATCGGGCGTCGTTTGTGGGAAGAGTTCCCCGAAGCTGTCGGCTCGTTTTTCCATGCGCAGCTTACACGGGCCCTCGTGGAACAGGTCGCCGTCAAATGTGAAGATTTCTATCCGCCACTCAACATGTGGCTCGAAGTTCACGCTTCCCCGTCTCAGGACGGATTGTCGATCTATTTTCAGGACACCAGCGAGCGCAAATGGGAGCAGGATAAGATGCGGACTTCCGAAGTTCGCTACCGTCGACTCTTTGAGAGCGCGCGCGACGGCGTCTTGATCCTTGATAAAGAGACTCGAAAAATCACCGACGTGAACCCGTTCATGGTGGAGTTTTTGGGCTACACGCGCGACGAGTTTCTGGGGAAGGAACTTTGGGAAATCGGTTTAATGAAGGATGCGGAAGCCAGCAGTATGGCCTTCCAGGAATTGCAGCAAGAAGGCTACATCCGTTATGAAGACTTGCCGCTGCAAACCAAAGATGGAGAGCTGCGAGAAGTGGAGTTTATCAGTAACGTCTATGAGGAAGGCGATCACAATGTCATTCAATGCAACATCCGCGATATAACTGAGCGTCGGCACGCGGAAGCAATGGCGCTCGAGTCTGTCGAGCGTTACCGTCAGGTCGTCGAACTTAGTCCCGACCCGATCTTTATCGTCACCTGTGACGCGATTGTGTTCGCCAACGCCTCCATGCTGCGAATCTTAGAGGCCGATGATTTCGCGCAGATCGTCGGGCACTCGCCTCTCGAATTCATTCATGTGGATTCACGGCCCATCGTCGAAGCGCAGATCAAACAGATGCTGGAGACGGGTGAATCGACTCCCCTGGCTTACCAGAGGTGGTTGCGGCGCGACGGCTCGGTGATTGATGTCGAATCAATCGCCGCGCCGATTGAGTGGCAGAGCACGACCGGCATCCAGGTCATCCTGCGCGACATCACCGAGCGCAAAGCCGCCGAAGACCACATCAAGCACGCCGCGTTTCACGACGCGCTCACCGGCTTGCCGAACCGGCTTCTGTTTACCGAACACTTGAAGCGGGCCCTCGCCCATGCCGAGCGGCATAAGGACTATCTGTTCGGAGTGCTCTTTCTCGACCTCGACGGGTTTAAGGTGATCAACGACAGCCTCGGCCACGTCATCGCGGACCAACTGCTGGTTAGCACGGCGCACAAGCTCGCAGCGGTGATGCGCCCGGAAGACATCGTGGCGCGCTTCGGCGGCGACGAGTTCACGATCCTCCTCGACGAACTTTCTGACGAGGGTGACGCAACGCACATCGCTGCTCGCGTCCAACAGGCGCTGGCCGAACCTTTTTACCTCGACGGTCACGAGGTGTTTACCAGCGCCAGCATCGGCATCGCCATGTGCATGCACGACTGTCACCGGCCCGAAGATATCCTGCGCGACGCCGACACGGCGATGTACCGCGCCAAGGCACGCGGTCGCGGGCGTTACGAGATATTCGATCCGAGCATGCACAAGCGCATGGTGGATCAATTGAAGTTGGAGAACGATCTCAAACGGGCCGTCGAGCGCCGGGAATTCGTCTTGCACTATCAACCAATCGTGTCGCTCGACACCAACTGCATCACCGGGTTCGAGGCATTGGTTCGCTGGCGGCACCCGGAGCGCGGGCTGATTCCGCCGTTGGATTTTATCCCCGCCGCGGAAGAGACCGGACTGATTGTGCCAATTGGGCGCCTGGTGTTACACGAAGCCTGCCGCCGGATGCAACAGTGGCACGACCTTCCGCGCCCCGACGATGGGCCTTTGTCAATCAGCGTCAACCTTTCGGGCAAGCAGTTCCTGCAAGCCGACCTGATTAGCCAGGTTGGTCGAGTGTTGCGGCAAACCGGCCTTGACGCGAGCTGTTTGAAACTGGAGATTACGGAAAGCGCGATCATGGAGAAGGCTGACCTGGCCGAGCAAACGGTGAAGCAGTTGCAGGCGTTGGGTGTAAGGTTGCATATCGACGACTTCGGCACCGGCTATTCGAGCCTCAGTTATCTACATCGCTTCCCCGTCGAGATGCTGAAGATTGATCGTTCGTTCGTCTGCCGAATGAATGCCCGCGGCGAGAACTCAGAGATTGCGCAGACGATTATTCAACTGGCCCACAATCTCGGCATCCGTGTGGTCGCCGAAGGAATCGAGACCGCCGAGCAACTTGAGCAACTGAAGAAGATGGGATGCGAATATGGACAGGGCTACTTTCTTTCCAAGCCCGTCGATGGTCGACAAGTGCAGGCACTACTCACCGCGTATCATTGACGCACCGGCAACTTACTCAAAAGTGACAGGTGACAGGTGACAGGACAGAACAAGCAGCATCCCATTCCAGCCCGCGCTGACGGCACGCTTGCAGGCAAGATGCCTGCGCTCCCAGGCACCAAGCCCGCCCTATTCCACCGTATACTCATTCGCAAATAGACTCTCGCACCCCGCCCATGTTGCCCGCCCGTTTGCGAAGCTGTTAAGCTTCGTCGCGCCTGAAGACTTCCCCTAAATCAGAGCATATGAGATTGGGACACGGAGAAAAATCAGGTGTTCAGAGTACCGACTTTAGTCGGGCTTGATGGCGCGAGCACCGCCCGACTATAGCGACTTGCACTCGCGTGCGACCTGTTTTCGCGCTACGCGCTCATGGCAGGCAAGATGCCTGCGCTCCCAGCGAGTCGCATCCGAATGAAAGCCGCTGTAAAGTCGGTACTTTCAACGCCTGTGTCCCAATCCTATGTGTTTCGATTTAGTTGTAATACGTCAACTTCGACCCGAATCAAAATTTGAAGAAGCGCAGGCGTGAAGGAGTAATGTCACGATGGCTATCAGTCAGGATTTGGTAGAGATTATGATCTGCCCGGCCTGCAAGGGTAAGGTGGAGTTGAAGGCCGACGGGAGCGCGATCAAATGCGTGGCGTGCCGGCGCGTCTACCCGATTCGCAACGACATCCCGTCCATGCTCGTCGAAGAAGCAACCATCGAAGATGAAACCGTACCGCCACAGCGCTGAGCCGTCCGCTGCTCCGCTGTCATCAACATCGTCGGGGCATTCGGGAATGTCGACAACGTTGACGCCGACGGTGTTTGAAATGACGACGCTCGCGGAGCACACAAACACGGCGGTCAACGATGATGGTGAGGCGAGCGCACCACGACCGCTCGCCGCCGCCCGTTGGGATTGGTCGGGTGTGCGCCGCGTGTTGGTGGTGCGTCTGCGCTCCATCGGCGATACGGTGCTGGCGACGCCGTCGTTGTTCGCGCTACGCCGGTTTCTGCCGCAGGCACGCATCGACCTGCTGCTCGAAGACTGGGTCGCGCCGCTGCTCGACGGTTCGCCGGACGTGGATCACATCATCACCATCAAACGCCGCGACACCGCTTCGCGCCTGACGGTTGTCAGGCAATTGCGCGCCGCCCGTTACGATGTCGCATTTAATCTGCATGGTGGTTCAACAGCGGCGCTGCTGACGCGCGCTTCGGGCGCACGCCACCGCGTCGGCTATGCCGGCTATCGTTATCGACACCTGCACAACCACGCCGCGCCGCCCGCCTCTCAGTTATGGCAACGTGACAAAACGCACTCCGCCGAACAGCAACTCGCGCTACTCGGTTGGACGGGCGTGCCGGTCAGTGACCGGCCAACGGCGCGGCTCGTCGTGACGGCGGACGCGGACGCGCTCGTCGCCCGCCGTCTCCGCGATGTACGGCTCGACGCGCGGTTCGACGGCGGTCAGGACTTCGCGTTGATTCACCCGGCGGCGGCGTTTGATTCAAAGACTTGGGCAGCGGAGAATTTCGCTCGTGTCGCCGAGTACCTCAGAGAGCGTGGCCTCGCGTCAATCATCGTCGCCGCGCCGGGCGAAGAGCGAGTTATTGACGCGCTCGGCAGTCACGCGCGTGTGCCGGTTGTCGCGTTCACCGATTTGACACTGCCGGAGGTGACGGCGCTGGTGGCGCGGGCGCGTCTGTTTGTCGGCAACGACAGCGGCATCGCGCACATCGCGGCGGCGGTCAGAACGCCCTCAGTCATCATCTTCGGTTCGTCGAACGTCGCGCACTGGCGTCCGTGGACGAACGCGCCGGCGGAAGTCGTCCGCGAAGAGATGACGTGCGCGCCGTGCCCCGGTTATACCTGCGCCGAGTTCGATGTGCCGCAATGCATCCGCCGCATCCCCGTCGAGCGCGTCACCGACGCGGTGGCGCGGGTGCTTAAAGAGAACGATCAACGACGATTTGACGAGCGACCGTAAGTCTATAATTGATTGGGCGTAAGAGATGTGTTCGCGGCTTGTCGCACGTGACTTTCGTCGCTCGGTTACTTCACAAAATTATGAAACAACTGACGGCACAACGCGCTACTGAGATCGTCGCGCGGATACGCGACCGCACGGTGTTGGTCTTCGGCGATGTGATGTTGGACGAGTTCGTGTGGGGCGATGTGACTCGCATTTCGCCGGAGGCGCCCGTGCCGGTGGTGGATGTGCGGCGCGAGTCGGTGCGGCTCGGCGGCGCGGCGAATGTGCTCGCCAATTTAATCGCGCTCGGCGGGCGCGGCGTCGTCTGCGGCGTCATCGGCGACGACTTCGCCGGCGGACGCATCCGGCAGGAATTGCGTGGGGCGGGCGCGCTCGACGTCGACGGTTCGCTGGTCGTCGACGCGGGCCGCCCGTCGACCGTCAAGACGCGCATCATCGCGCACAACCAACTCGTGGTGCGCACCGACCGCGAACGACGCACGCCGGTCGACGCCGCGATTGAGGAGCGTATCATCGAGGTTCTGCGGCGGGCGCTCGTTGAAGCGGATGCCTTCGTCGTTTCCGACTACGATAAGGGCGCGGTGACGCCGCGCATCCTCAGCGAAGTGTTGCCGCTTGCGCGCAAGGCGGGCATCCCGACGCTGATCGACCCGAAGATTCGCAACTTCGACGCCTACCGCCCGGCGACGCTCGTCACGCCGAATCACCACGAGGCGTTGCGTCTGACAAACACCGACGACGACACCGACGACGGCATGGCACACGCAGCGCGGCACATTCGCGCGCGCCTCGGCTGCGGTTCAGTGTTGATTACACGCGGCGAGCGCGGGATGGTAATTGTCGAAGGCGACAGCGAACCGGTCTATGTCGGCACAGCGGCGCGCGAGGTGTACGACGTGACCGGCGCGGGCGACACCGTGATTGCGACGCTGGCCGCCGCACTCGCCGCCGGAGCAACGCTCACCGAATCCGCGATGCTCGCCAACCATTCCGCCGGAATCGTCGTCGGCAAAATCGGCACCGCGACCGCCAGCGCCGATGAACTTATCGATTCGTTTAATCTCAAACAGTGATTCATTTTTCGCTTGCCTTGCAACCGCGGCAAGGGCCGTTGCATTCTGTCGATATGTCATCGAATCAAAGCTACGCATCAAGATTGATCTCTCATCTTCTGCTGCTCGTTTTAACTTTCGGCACCATCGCCCCGGTTAATAACGCTGCGCGGCTGCAACAGACGCCACGCCAACGCACCGTCACGACCGCGCCAACGCCGACGCCGAAACCGACGCCGCAGAATCCACAGACACAGACTACAACTACATCGACTCCGGCACAGCCGACTTCGACGCAGACATCAACACAGACCGGCGCGCCACCAACACCGAAGCCGACGACTCAGACGATGCCAGTCGCGCCGGTGACGAGTCCGGCGACAACTCCGTCAGCGACGACTCCACCGAGCGATGGAGTTTCGACGCCGACAGCGCAACCGGTCGCGGCGCCGCAGACGCTCGAAGAATTGCGTGCCCGCATTCAGGAGCGGTTCGCGCAGCCGCCCTTTGCCGCGTCGCACCTCGCCGCCAAGATCGTGTCGCTCGACACCGGGCGCACGCTGTTTGAACAGAACGCGAGCAAGTGGCTGCAACCGGCTTCGAACATGAAACTCTATACCGTCGCCGCCGCACTCGACCGTCTCTCACCGGATTATCGCTTCACGACTTCGGTCTACGCTCCGGCGCGCCCCGACGCGGCGGGCACGATACGTGGAGATTTAATCGTCTATGGCCGCGGCGACCCGACCTTTGCGATTCGCTTCACCGGCGGCACAACCGATTATTATCAGGCGATGGACGAACTCGCGGCGCGCGTCGTCGCGGCGGGCGTGCGCCGCGTCGAAGGTGATTTGATCGGTGATGAAAGTTACTTCGCGGGTGGCCCGCTCGCGCCCGGCTGGGAATGGGATGATTTGCAGTGGTACTACGGCGCGGAAGTGAGCGCGCTGTCCGTCAACGATAACGCGGTCGACATCATCGTCAAACCGGGGTTGCGCGCCGGCGATCCATGCGGCATTACGGTCGGCCCGTTGACGCCGCACGTGACCATCGTCGACCGCACCGTGACCGGCGCGCGCGGCTCGCCCCGACAGTTGAGCATTAACCGCCCGCTCGGCAGTAACGTGATCGAAGTCGGCGGGAGCATGCCGCTCGACGCCGCTCAGTTCACGGCCAGTGTTGCCGTCACCCGTCCGGCAATGCTGTTCGCGGCAATGCTGCGCACCGCGCTTGAACGGCAAGGCGTAAAAATCACCGGGCCGACGCGCACCATCGACGCACGCGCACGCATCGCCGCGCCGCTTCCCATCGGCTCGCTAATCGAGGTCGCCAACCGGCAGTCGCCGCCGCTCGGCATCATCGCCGCGCAGGTTCTGAAGCCGAGCCAGAATCTTTACACCGAACTGGTGCTGCGCGCACTCGGCAAAATGGCCGGCGCCGATCCGACGCTGGCGAGCGATGAAGCGGGAATCGAGGCCGTCAGGATTTTCCTGACCGGCGCCGGGATCGACCAGAACAGCGTCGTGATGATTGACGGCTCCGGACTGTCGCGCGGCAACCTCGTCACCGCCGATGCAACGCTCAGTCTACTGACGTTCATGAGCCGCCATCGCTACGCCAACGCATTCCGCGACGCGCTGCCAATCGCGGGCGTCGACGGAACGCTGCGCACACGCATGAGAAATACCACGGCGGCGGGCAACGCGCGCGCCAAAACCGGGACACTCAGCACGTCGACCACTCTCTCCGGCTACGTCACGAGTGCGGCGGGCGAGCGACTCGCATTTTCGCTGATGGTCAACAACCCGCCCCGCGAGACAGACCCGCGCACCGCATTCACCGACGTGATCACCGTGCTGCTCGCCTCATTCGCCGGGCGGTCTTGATGGAGCGACGAAAATTAACAGTAGACGGTAGTGGCTCAGTCGGGGAGACGATAACAGGCCGCGGATTGACGCGGACAAACGCGGATCAGAGATACTATTATGTGAATCAGGAGTTGAAATCAGGAACGAAGAATCAACAACTTACAGGCGTCAACAACGCAATGTCTCGATAGCGGTCTTCGTAAGTCATTTGTTTTCAATACCGGAAATTTTCAACTCCTGATT
>JALZJL010000249.1 GCA_030859785.1 Acidobacteriota bacterium | reverse complement strand
TGAAAGCGTCATCGTATTTGCGCCGGGTCTTGGCAGCGGTCGTGGTGGTCGTGGTAGCTTTTTTCATCTTTGATTTGACGATTGTTGAAGAGAATTCCGTGTCCGTCAAACCGTGACCACCTCATTGTGCTTGTGGCGCGGCGAGGGAAAGTAGCCTATGTCGAAGCATTTGGGCATAGGGACCGCGAGGCGAGTTCTCCGATGCGGGAGGACACCATCTTTCGCATTGCGTCTCAAACCAAAGCTTTGGTCAGCGTGGGCGTAATGATGCTTCAAGAGGAAGGACGGCTGCTCCTCTCTGATCCTATCGGCAAGTACCTGCCGGAATTTCGTGAAACGACGGTGGCGGTTCCGAAGGATGGTGGAGGGTACGAAGTCGTCAAAGCGAAGCGCCCGATTACGATCCGTGATCTCCTCACCCACACCGCAGGAATCAGTTACGGCAACGGCGTCGCCCGTGACCGATGGGAAGCAGCCGCAATCACCGGCTGGTATTTCGCCGACCGAAACGAACCAATCGGTAACACAATCGCCAGTCTGGCGCAGCTCCCATTCGATGCACAACCGGGGGAGCGATGGGTTTATGGCTACTCCACCGATATCCTCGGCGCTCTGATCGAACATGTGAGCGGACAGACTCTGGCTGAGTTCATTCAAGCTCGCATCTTAGGCTTACTTCGGATTTACCACTTTCTGCGCCGCGTACAAACCGAGGTGTAGATACTTAATCGCGTCGCTCTCGTCAGGCACGAACAGCAATTTGCCGCCGCCTGGCGCTCCGATTGAAAAACGTGAATCACCGATCTTGGTTAACGTCATCAAAGCGTCCTGATGTTTGAGAAACAACTTACCCTCTTTTGTCTGTACCTCCCATCTTTGCTCGCTATTGAGATAAACGCCGATGTATCTCGCTATCTCTTCACGAATGGTCATTGACGGCTTCGGTTTGTCTTCAGTCTGAGGCTTGAGCGGTATCAACATCTCCATCGCCTTATCAGCCGACTTCCGCAGAATAGCGGCGGTCTTGTTAGCGAGGATGATCGCTCCGAACTTGTGCTCGGGCACGATCAGGACGTGCGAGCCGTAACCCGTCCTTGCCCCGCCATGTTGCGCCACACGCACGCCCCTCTCCGTGTGCATCAACAGTCCGTAGCCGTAGCTGGACCCGGCGTCCATCGGTAGTGGCGCGTGCGGTGCGATCATCGTTTTGAGCATCGAGCGTGGCAAGACCTGTCTGTCATCAAGATCAGAAGTATGATTGACGACCAATGGTGAGAATGAGTATGGCTTAAGCAACTTCTGTGTCCTGCAAAATTAAACCACCTCTGTCGTCCTTCAGTAGCAAATGTTGTTTCGCAACTCCATTCTCATCACCCTCACCGGGCTGATAACCTTCCCTTTCAACTCTCACGACTAAGTCTCACCTCATAAGGAGAAAACACCATGCCAGACCCAATTCTGTTTTGGAACACAGTAGCACTCGAAGCGAACCGCGTAAGCCACACCAACGGTCTCGATGAACAAACCGGCCCGACGCGCAGTTCACGCGCCCTGGCGATTGTTCACCTGGCGATGTATGACGCCTACGCCGGCGTCATCAACGATACCGCGAATCTGCCACGTTACATCGCCGTCCCGCCGTCGCCCGCTCCCGGCGCGTCACCGGAGGCAGCGGTCGCTGCGGCGGCTCACGCAACCTTGTCTGATTTGTTTCCGGGTCAGACACCTTTCTTTGACTTAATACTGGCGGGAGCCGGTGACCCGTCCGATCCGGGGCATAGCTTTGGGATTGCGGTCGCCCAAACGATCCTTGCTGACCGAGCAGGCGACCCCGGCGGCGCCAGCCCGGGCTACACGCCCTCGCCACTGCGCGGCAAACATCGCCCCGACCCCGACAATCCCGGTCAGGGTTTTCACGGTGCGTTCTATGGAGCGCAGTCGAAAGGCTTTGCCATCACGAATCGACACGAACTTGCGGCACCGCCCTTCGACGACAATGAGTACAATGACGCGTTAAGAGAGGTACGCGGCAGAGGCATCGCGCCGGAACTGATGGGAGCACTGCCGAACCAGATTAAAGCCAGGACAGTGGACCAAACACTGATCGGCATTTTCTGGGCGTATGATGGAGTGGCTGAATTAGGTACGCCCCCGCGTTTGTACAACCAGATCATCCGCCAGATAGCAATGACCCGGAGCCCCGGCAGTTCCACCACGCCGAACTCGGTGGCCGAGAATGCCCGACTCTTCGCGTTCGTGAATGTGGCGATGGCCGATGCCGGTATTTTGGCATGGGATCAGAAGTATATTCACGACTTATGGCGACCAGTGGTCGGCATCCGTGAACACGATCAATCAATGGGCCCGGCAGCAACGCAAGCCGACAACAACATCTCCAATAATTGTGACTCGCAGTGGCTGCCCCTGGGTGCGCCCCGTACCAACCGCATTGGGAAGAACTTCACGCCGCCCTTCCCGGCCTACCCATCAGGACATGCGACGTTTGGTGCCGCTGCCTTCCATATCACGCGGCTGTTCTACGGTGTGAGCGCCGGAAATCGACAACGCGACGATTTGTTCAAGGACAGCGCTGGGACACATCTTGGTTTCGTCTCCGATGAATTCGGAGGCATCAGCACAGACAACAAAGGCACGGTGAGACCACGGCACCTGCGCAACTTCCCCGACGGGTTATGGCAGATGATCGAGGAAAACGGACGCAGTCGCGTGTACCTCGGTGTCCACTGGGTCTTTGATGCATTCGCGGTCAAAGATGATAACACCTCTGATCTCGCAAGAACGGATGCCAATGGGAAGTTATTCGGAGGAGTGCCGCTTGGACTTCAAATCGCGGAAGACATTTTCCAGGCCGGGGCAGGCCAAGCGCCAATGAAGTCGACGACAGTACCGCCGCGACTGTGATACGACTTTGGTAGCTTGATCAATTCACAGTGAGCAGGTGGCAATCTAGATAGCCACCTGCTCAGGTAAAAACCGCTCGATCAGCTGCATGTCGATTCCCTATATCGTAAGCTGAATAGGCGAAATGAGGATTGGCAAATTGAGTGTCGGTAATTACCCTGAACCATTCCACACATCCGAAGAAATTGAGCGGCTTGTCATAGCTTTCGAGGGTACTGTCAACTTAAGCTGGTGAAGATGCCGTAGTGAATCATCGGAACGAGATGTAGCCGGGCTTAGCTCGTCGTTGCTCTCCACTACTGCTATTTTCAAGCCGCCATTTGGACGCAGCTCACCTC
>JALZJL010000247.1 GCA_030859785.1 Acidobacteriota bacterium | reverse complement strand
ACACAGTGATGATAAAAGTATCTCGATCCATCGGAGGCCTCCTGTACAAAGATTGGTTTGGTCATCAATCATTGTACAAGGCTCGATCTCCGGTGGATCACATCATAAAGTGTCGAACATTAGGTATCTTTAGTAAGTAGAGCCAGGTGCGAGCGGCGCCAACACGTCATGCGGCAGCACATCGTCGACGTGCTCGTCTTCGGCGGTGAAGCCGTGTGCCTGAAGCTCTTTGCCGGGTTTGAAGCGGATCGTTTTGCCGGACGGAATGGCGACCTCTTCGCCGGTGCGCGGGTTGCGCCCGACGCCACGTTTGCGCGGCTTGACGACGAACACGCCGAAGCCACGCAACTCGATGCGGTCGCCGCGCGCAAGTGCCTCTTTCATCGAGTGGAAGAGCGCGTCCACGGCCTGTTCGGCTTTCATCTTGGGCACGCCGGTGCGATCTGCCACACGGTTAACGATGTCGAGTTTAATCACGCTGCTTGAGCCTCCGTCTCCACCGCTCACGACTGCGTCGAGGTGGATTCACGAGTAAGAGTGGGGTGGCCGAACGTGGCGATAATAGAGAGGCACGGCGAACGCTGTCAAGCAAGTGGCCGGCGCGCTTTCCTCCGCCAGGCAGTCGCGTTGACAAAGCGGGCGCGGCGCGGCTAACCTCGATCACGATGATATTTAACATGCGTCAGGCCGGCCCGCGAGTCGCCCGCCGCACGCCCGCGAGACCGCTAAAATATGTTCAAGCGTAAGAGCGAACGCGCGCCGCAGTTCGGCGGCGTCGACGTTGATGATGACCGCGACATCGAAATTCTCCGCCCCGAGGTTGAGTCGCGCCGGCACTTCTGGGCGGAGACACGGCTGCTGGTGCGTGACCTTATCTTTGCACTATTGATCGCCGCGCTGGTCGTCGTCTTTGTGGTGCAACCGGTGAAGGTCGAAGGCACCTCGATGCTACCGCGGCTGCACGATGGCGAAAGAATTTTCGTCAACAAACTGATCTACTACGGCCTGCCGGAGATTGAGCGTGGCGACATCGTCGTGTTCTGGTACCCGAACGATCCTTCAAAGAGTTATATCAAGCGCGTCATCGGCCTGCCCGGCGAGACGGTTGAAGTGCGCGACGACCGCATCCTGATTGACGGGCGGGAACTGGTCGAGCCGTACCTCGATCCTCGCCGCAACGTGTCGCCGAGGACGCGCGCGCCGGTCTACATCAAACCGCACTACTTCTTTGTGATGGGCGACAACCGCGACAATTCGAGCGACTCGCGCGAGTGGGGGCTGGTTCCTGAAAAATACATCTACGGCAAGGCGCTGTTTCGCTACTGGCCGTTTACCGAAGCCAGCTCGATCCGACACGAGACAGAATACCCGGACCTGCCGCGCCGGGATGCTAATACTCCGCCGCCGTCTGACGAGGATGAAATGGAAATTGAGCCGTGACGCGCGCGGTGCTTAATAAACGAAGCGATCAGTACAAAGTGCGTATCCGCTGGGAACGATGTTAAAAACGAATGGATGATTTGTTGCGACCACTGTTGATGATGTTCTACGCCCCGGCGCGCGGGATGGGCGAAGTGCGTGACCGCGCGTCGCTTGGCCGGGCGGCATTGCTCGCGCTGACGGCGCAGGCGGCGCACGTGTTGTACATGCAATGGCCGCAGGTCGCGGCCTCGCTGTCAGGACTGAGTGTGTTCGCTGTCTTCGGCGCGGTGATTAGCGCGGCGAGCGCGCTGATGCCGGTCGCGCTGGTCTTCGTGCCGCTGGTGATTCTCGCCGCCAATCTGTTCGAGCGGCGCGCAAGCTTCGGCCTCGCGCTGAAACAAGAGTACGCGGGCGTCGCGTCCGTCGTGTTCTACGCCTGGGCGGCGGCGTGCCTGGTCGCCATTCCGCTGGCGGTCATCGTCAGGGCGACCGGGTTTGAGGCCGACGCGATGAATTCTATGCGCGCGGCGCAGGGCATTACAGCGGCGCGGGCGGCAACTCCCGAAGACCTGCCACTGATGTGGGCCGCCTTGTTGAAGGGCTTAGGGATGATCGCCGTCTCGCCGTTCTTCCTGTTTACGTTGTGGGCCGTGGTTGGGGTGCGGCAGGTGTTCCGCTTCTCGTGGCTGCGCGCGATCATCATCGTGTCCGCGAGCGGTGTCGTCAGCCTCCCGCTGGCGGGGCTGTTGTTGGTCGTCTTTGGGCCGCTGCTCTCGTCGCCATTTATTCTGCTGATGCTCTTCCTGATCTTCCGCAGCTACATGACGGAAGCCGCCCGCGCGCAACGCGCCCGCGCATCGTTTAAGCAGAACCTCGAAGCCGCGACGCTCAACCCGGCGGACGCTTCAGCGCATTACAACCTCGGCCTGATCCACTTACAGCGCAAGGAACTCGACGAAGCGCGCCGCCGCTTTGAGCAGACCATCGAGGTCGACGCCGAAGAAGTGGACGCGCACTATCAACTCGGTCGCATCGCACGGATGGAGAATCGACTCTCCGATGCGGTGCAACACTTCGAGCAGGTTGTCGCGCGCGATCCGGCGCACGCCCAGCACGAGGTCTGGCGCGAGATCGGCGCAACCTATCTTGACGCCGGACAGTCCGCCGACGCGCACGACGCGCTCGAACGTTTCCTTGAGCACCGCCAGACCGACCCCGAAGCGTTGTACCTGGCGGGTCGCGCGCTCGCCGGGATGGGGCGTGTGAGAGAAGCCGCCCAATCGATGCAGGCCTGCATCGAAGCCGTCAAGACCGCGCCCGCCTACAAGTATCGCGCCGATAAGCGCTGGCTGAACGAAGCGCAGCAGTTCCTGCGCTCGCAAGCTTGAAGACGAAGCCGGGTCTTCAAATCTTCTGTTCCTTAACCGAAATCAATGACGCTGACTGATAAAAAACCTGCCCTGCTGGTGCTCGAAGATGGCCGGAGCTTTCGTGGTCGCGCGTGGGGCGCGGCGGGCGAGGCGTGCGGCGAAATGGTTTTCAACACTTCCATGTCCGGCTATCAGGAGGTGCTGACCGACCCTTCCTACGCCGGACAGATCGTGTGCATGACCTATCCGCTGATCGGAAATTACGGTGTCAATCGCGCCGACGAAGAATCGTCACGCCCGTGGGTCGAGGGCTTCGTCGTGCGCGAGGCGAGCCGCACCGCGTCGAACTGGCGCTCCGAAGAAACTCTCGACGCATATCTAAAGCGCTGGAACGTCGTTGCCATCGATCACATCGATACGCGCGCACTGGTGCGTCACATCCGCGATAAAGGAGCGATGCGCGCGTGTCTGTCGAGCGTCGACCTTGAAGCGGCGAGCGTGCTTGAAAAAGCGCGCCGCTCTGTTGACATGAATGGAAGGGAATTGGCGAGCGTGGTGACGACACCGCACGCTTATGAAGTGCCGTCCGAAGTTGCCGAGCGGTTTCACATCGTCTGCTACGACTTTGGGGTGAAGCGGAACTCGCTGCACGAATTGGCTAAGCTCGGCTGCCGCGTGACGGTCGTACCCGCCGCGATGCCGGCAGAGGAAGTGTTGGCGCTTCAGCCCGACGGCATCTATCTGTCGAACGGGCCGGGCGACCCGGCAGCGATGACGCACGTCGTCGAAGAGATTCGCCGCGTCGTCGAATCGGGCGTGCCAACGTTTGGCATCTGTTTCGGCCATCAATTGCTGGGGCGCGCCTTCGGCGGCACGACCTACAAACTGCGCTTCGGCCATCGCGGCGGCAACCAGCCGGTGATGGACAAAGCGACCGGCATGGTCGAGATCACTTCGCACAACCACGGCTTCGCGGTCGATGCCGACAGTATACCGGCGGAAGTCGAAGTAACCCACATCAACCTCAACGATCAGTGCGTCGAGGGCTTGCGCCACAAAAGCCTGCCGGTCTTTTCAGTGCAGTACCACCCGGAGGCCGCGCCGGGGCCGCACGACGCTGCGCACCACTTCCAACGCTTCATCGAGTTGATGGAGCGCGCCGCGAAAACACCCTCAAACAATTTTCAGTTTTGAGTTTCCAGTCTTCAGCTCAAAACTGAAAGCAGTTTACTCTTGCCTTTCTACTCAGTTCCAACTCATCCGCTTGCGCAGGTGTGTGACGTGCGCGGTGTGATGCCGCCCGTGCCAGGCGTAGAGCGCGAGCGTTCGGTCGAGCGTGACGAGGCCCTGTTCGGGGTGTCGGAAAGTGCGCGCAAAGTCCTCTTGCTTGAGCGACCGGAGTAACATGACCCACCGCTGATGCAGTACATCGAGCATCGTCAGAGAGACATCGGGCGGCCCGGTGCGCGCGTCCGCAAGTTCGGCCCACGCAGTTTCGTCGTAAGCTTTGATGGTCGGTTCATCTTCGGTCAGCGCCAGCCTGAACCGTAGTTGGCTATTGAGGTGACTGTCGGCGACGTGATGCACCACCTGTCGCACCGTCCATCCGCCGGGGCGGTACGGCGTCTCGATCTGCTCCGGCGTCAAACCATCGACTGCGGCCCGAAGCCTCGCCGGTGCGTCGGCAATCTCGTCGATGAAACGCTGCCGCTGCTCGTCGCTGCTCTGACCGTCAAAGATAAACCGCCCGATTGGATAGCGTAGGTCTTCCATTTCCTCGACTCCTATTCGGTTAAGAAAAGTGCTTACTTGAACGACCTGTATTCCGAGTGATACCGCTTGCACCTTGCGCCTGACTATGGAATGAACACATCGACCGAGAGCGACCACCCCGGAAGTGCCGGTTCAGCTTCGGCCACTTCGCCTTTGCGGTAAACCTTCGGTATGTCACGAGCATCGGCGCGATACACTCTGACAACTTTTTCCCGCAACACATCAACATCCCAAACCACGAGCGTTCCGCAGGCAAAGTAGTCAGCGCGTTTCTGTTCTATCTCACGCTCGGCTTTCGCGCCGTAATCATTCTTACTTCTCACCTCGACGGCGAAGACGGGCGCGCCTTCGAGGAAATCTCCGCCTTTTAATTCACCAATATGAAATGCCGCGTCGGGACTGAACGATTTACGATGCGGCAGATTCACCACGAATCCGACGTTATCCGGGAAGGCATAGCCAGACTTTGTTGCCTGCTCGTAATCGTCGAGGCTGCGATAAATCTTACCGCCGGCACGACCCGACACACCGCCAGTTGGAGGCATCAGGACAATCTCCCCATTCACCAGTTCAGCCTTCCCGTTTTCGGGAACGTTGTGCAGGGCTTCAACAATTGCTTGAGTTTCGCTGGACATATTCAAATCTCAGACGTGAAACACTGCTGCCTTCAAGGGTTTGAAGATAAAAATCTTGCTGGAAGCGCGTCCGGTTGATGCCCTCATTAGATGGCGCTGCCCGGGCCAACCAAGCTCACGGCCACCCGCTACTTCATCGAAAATACCTGCTCAACCATCTCGACTATCTTCTGCGGGTCATTACTTCGCGCACCACGCAGATTTATCCACTCCTCGGTAATCCAGAACGCTTGACTGATCTCATTCATGCCCTCTGGCTCAGGTGGCTCCATCTTTATCCCGGCAAGACGAGGCTCAACGCCTTGATTCACGTACTCGATAAATGCCACCCGCGACGGGCGCTTAACACTGAACAGGCGCAAGACACAACAATCTTGGGAATCATCACTCTCCACGACGGCACAATCCACTTTGATACGCTGCAACAATCTAGCCAAGCGTTTCACATCTAGCCCTGCTGTGCCCATCAACTTCTCTCCTCCCCACACAGGAAGCCATCTAACTTGTGCTTGAGCCGCGATATTACACCTCTGGCGAGGCGTCCGGCATCACGGCCAATCTCCGCAGACTGCATCAAGCATCGGTCGGCGCGGGCTGCGCGGTCGGTGCGGTTGTCGAGGCGTTCTGGACGGGCACCGGCGCGGGGGCGCGGTTCTCAGTCGCGGGCGACGCGGTGACGGCCTGTTCCGCCGGCTTCAGTAGATCGGCGACGATGCCGCTGCTGCCACGATGTTCAAGCCAGTGGCGGTAGGTCACGGTTATAATCGCGACCGCCGGAATCGCGAGGAAGATACCGGCCAACCCCGCCAACTCTTCGCCGCAAAGAATCGCCAGCACCACTGCGAGTGGGTGGAGGTGAATGCCCTGGCCGATGATGCGCGGGTAGATCACATAGTCGTGGATGATGCGCAGCACCAACAGGAAAATGAGCACCGCGGCGACTTGCCCGGCGGAGTAGAAACTGGCGACGATGGCCGCGAGCACCGCGACGGCGAGTGGCCCGGCGAGTGGAATGAATTCCAGCAGCCCGGCGATGACACCGAGCACGAGTGAATAGCGCACCCCGATCAGCATAAAGCCGGCGGTGCAGACGACGCCGATCAGTGCGCATGCGATTAACTGCGCGCGGATGTAGGCGGCGAGCGTGCTGTTGATATCTTGAAAAAACTCGTCGCCACGCCAGCGGAGTCGACCACGCGGCAGCATCTTCAGCGCCGATTGGCGAAAGCTGTCCGCATCTTTCAGAAGGAAGAATCCGAGAATCGGGATCAGCACCAGCCACGGAATGTATGTTGCGAAGTGAATCAGACCTTGCAGCCCTTCGCCTTTGCTGTAATCCTCGACCGCTTGAAGCGCCCCGTTGACCGCGTTGTTGGCGGTGTTGCGCAGACCGGGCGGAATCTGCATCCGGTCGTACAGCCGGTTCAGGCTGCCGGCGCGCGCCCTCGCGTCGGTCAGATAGCCGGGGGCCGATTGCGTAAAGTCCGAAAGTTGTTTGCCGATGCTCGGCAGCAGCACGTAGATGGCGGTGCCGAGCGACCCGAAGATAATCACATAGACGATGCCGATGGCTAAGACGCGTGGAACTTCGCGCTTGCTGTTCTTCGGCTTGAAACTATTCCGCACCAATTCGACGAGCGGCGAGATCAGATAGGCGAAAAAGATCGACAGCACGACCAGCAGGATCACGCCTTCGAGCGCGTACAGCATCCAGATCATGGCGGCGACCGCGAGCACGATAAAAATGATGCGCAGGATGGCGCGCGTCTGCGGCCAGGACGCCTCCGCCGACGCGACCGCCGCCGACTCCGCCGCCGCCGCCGTGACATCTTTGATTTCCTGTCGATTCATCGTCTGCTGCTCAGCCATCGTTCCAGCCTTTCCCCTCGCTCCCTACCGTTTAAAAAGTTACATCCGTAAGCTGACAACTCCGACTCGGATAACCGGGGTCGCTCGCCGGATCATGATGCAACATTTCGCGAGGCAAAAACAATCATCCCGAACAACCGGCGGAAGCGGCAGTGTCAGGCCGTTCATGGTTCATCTGTCGCCCTTATCCGGCAGCGGTCAAAAGTCGCTTTCGTAGCCCGATTCGTCGCTGGTTTGGAGGTGCGGCGCGGACGGCTCCCAGACCATCCCGATCCACTCGTCGGTCGCGTTCAGCAGTTGCAGCGCGGCGAGTGGCTGCGCCGGATTGCGCTCCAGACGCAGCACCTCGGCGATGGTTTGCAGTTGTTGCCCCTGCGCGCTGAGCACCATCAGTTGAACGCGGCTGCCGACGCTTGGCAGTTGACTAAGGTGGACTAATGCGCCCTGCGGCCCGACATTCTCGGTCTCGCCATCGACGACGATGTGCTTGCCTGACGTGTCGTCGTCCCACTCGGCACGCACCGGTAGGTTGATCACGTAACGCGGGCCTGACCGTTGCTCGATTGTGAAGTTGGCGGACATTTTGTTTTCTCCTTCATTAAGTAAAATCCGTCTCCATTTGCGGTTGAGGGCAAGCGGCGAGGGGAAAGCGTCGGTGTGAGCGACGCAAGTGTTTCGGGGCAAGCGGAGGCTTGTGGCAAGTGGGTTTTCAAGGTACTCAGCCGTGACAGGTAAATCGTGACAGGTGACAGGACAATGCTCTCGCAATTGCGGATTGCGGATTAAAAAACTAACTCGCGATTCTTGTGATTGCTTCTTTCATTCCGCAATCCGCAATCCGCAATCCGCAATTGTCTTGTCACTTCTTCTATTCTTCATCATGCACGCGCAGCTTTTCGAGTACCGAGAAATCTTCGAGCGTCGTTGTGTCGCCCTGCACCCCGCCGCTCGACGCAATTTCGCGCAACAGACGGCGCATGATCTTACCCGATCTCGTTTTCGGCAGTTGGTCTGAGAAGCGTATCTCTTCGGGCCGGGCGAGCGCGCCGATCTCTTTCGCGACGTGGCGGCGCAACTCTTCCTTTAACTCATCGGTCGCCTTGCGCTCGCCTTCGAGCGTGACGAAGGCGATGATAGCCGAGCCTTTAATCTCGTCGGGACGCGCGACGACCGCCGCCTCCGCGACCGCCGGGTGCGAGACCAGCGCGCTTTCGACTTCCATCGTGCCGAGGCGATGACCGCTGACGTTAATCACATCGTCGACGCGGCCCATGATCCAGAAATATCCATCGGCGTCACGTCGCGCGCCGTCGCCCGCGAAATAAACGCCGTCAATCTCCGACCAGTATGTCGCGCGGTAACGCTCGTCATCGCCCCAGATGGTTCTCAGCATCGACGGCCACGGGCGCTTGATGACGAGATAGCCGCCCTCGTTCGGACCGACCGGCGCGCCGCTCTTAGTCATCACGTCGGCCTCGATGCCGGGCAGTGGCTTGGTCGCCGAACCGGGCTTCGTCGGCGTCGCGCCAGGCAGCGGCGCAATCATCATCGCTCCCGTCTCGGTCTGCCACCACGTATCGACGATGGGGCAGCGACCCTTGCCGATAATCTCGCGATACCACATCCATGCTTCCGGGTTGATCGGCTCGCCGACCGTGCCGAGCAACCGCAGCGAAGAGAGATCATGCTTCAGCGGCCACTGCTCGCCCCATTTGATGAAGGCGCGAATCGCCGTCGGCGCAGTGTAAAAGACGCTCACGCGGTGACGCTCGATGATGCGCCAGAAGCGATCCGGCTCCGGGTAATTCGGCGCGCCTTCGTACATCACCACGGTCACGCCGTTCGACAGCGGCCCGTAGACGACGTAACTGTGACCCGTCACCCAGCCGATGTCGGCGGTACACCAATATGTATCTTCGTCCTTCAAATCAAAGACCCACTTGGTCGTCAAGTGAGCTTGCAACAGATAACCGGCAGTGGTGTGCAGAATGCCCTTCGGCTTGCCGGTCGTGCCCGACGTATAGAGGATGTAGAGCGGGTGCTCGCTGTCGAGTTCGGCTGCCGGGCAGTGCGCGTCGACCGTCTCGATGACTTCGTGCCACCAGTGATCGCGCCCCGCTTCGATGTGGACGCGCGTTCCCGTGCGCCGCACCACGATGCAGGTTTCTACCAACGGCGTCTCTTTAATCGCTTCGTCGACGGCGGGCTTCAACTTCACCTCCGCGCCACGCCGCCACCCGCCGTCGGCGGTGACGACCAGCTTGCAACCCGCGTCGTTGATTCGATCTCGGAGTGAGTCCGCTGAGAAGCCGCCGAAGATGATCGAGTGGGTCGCGCCGATTCGTGCGCACGCCAGCATCGCAATCGCGAGTTCGGGAATCAGCGGCATGTAGAGCGCCACGCGGTCGCCCGTCTGAATCCCAAAGCGTTTCAGCACGTTCGCGAAGCGGCAGACTTCCGTGTGCAGTTGCAGGTAAGTGAACGTGTGCTGCTCACCCGGCTCGCCTTCCCAGATAAGGGCCGCCTTGTTGCGCCGCCACGTTTCGAGGTGTCGATCAAGGCAGTTGTCAGAGACGTTGAGCTTGCCACCGCCGAACCACTCGGCGTGCGGCGCGTCCCACTTCAACACCGTGTCCCACCTTTTGAACCAGTGAAGCTCTTCGGCCATCCGCGCCCAGAAGTTGTCGGGCGACTCGGATGCCTCGGCGCACAGTCGCTCGTACTCCTCCATCGAGCGGATGTGCGCACCACGCGAAAATGTTTCCGGCGGCGCGAAGACACGGTCTTCGTGAAGCGTTGATTCGATGTTTGACGTGATGGAAGACATGAGCGTCAATCACCCTCCTGCTGGAACAATGATGTGTGAAAATTTGGTCGGAAGCGGACTCGCTCGACGGCACCTCTGTGTACCACAGAACGTCTCGACGCGCCAACGGATCGCCCGCCCTAAATCTGAGCATATGTGTGGAGTACGGCTATTCGGCTCGACCTGCTCCTGTCGGACTCGGTCGTCGTTGAAATCAAATTCGTCTGAGGAATCGTGTCCGTCTACGAGTCGCAACTGCTGACCTATCTCCGGCCCGGCGGCTGGCGCCTCGGTCTGCTCATCAGCTTTAACGACGCCGTGTTCAAAGACGGCATCCGCCGCAAGATCATGGGTTATGATTCTGCTCTGTGACCGCCTGTGTGAAATCCGAAATCTCTAACACGGAGGGTACACCAAGAGCACAGAGAGGAAAGAGATAGAAGGAATGAGACGAGAGATCGTTAACAAAGAAGCGCCGACGTGGCGCGAGCGAGTGGCGGCCTTACGGTATGTGCCGCCGCTCGTTCGGATGGTATGGCAGACGCATCGTGGATTTACCGCGACGATGGTTGCGTTGCGGTTCATGCGCGCCTTCGTTCCGGTCGCGACGTTATGGGTCGGCAAACTCATTATTGACGCGGTGGTCGCGTCGCGCACCTCGCCGGCGGATGTGACGCGGCTGTGGGAGTTGGTCGCGCTGGAGATTGGCATCGTGATCGTCGGCGATGTGCTCTCCAGAAGTTCCGCGCTCGTCGAGAGTCTGCTCGGCGACCTCTTCTCGAATCACACCAGCGTGCGCCTGATGAACCACGCCGCGACACTTGATCTGTATCAGTTCGAGAACCCGGCGTTCTACGATCAAATGGAACGCGCGCGGCGGCAGACGACCGGAAGAATCGGACTGCTCGCGCAACTGCTGACGATGGGGCAGGACTCTCTGACACTCATCAGCTTAGGCGCGGCGCTGTTCGTCTACAGCCCGTGGCTGTTGTTGCTGCTCGCCCTCGCGGTGCTGCCGAGTTTTTTAGGCGAGACGCACTTTGCCGCACTCGAATACTCTTTGCTCTATCGTTGGACGCCGGAGCGCCGGCAACTCGATTATCTGCGCTTCCTCGGCGCGAGCGAGCGGACGGCGAAGGAAGTGCAGATGTTCGGCCTCGCGCCGTGGCTGGTCGAGCGTTACCGGCAACTGGCGAATAAGTTCTACGAAGAGAACCGTCGCCTCTCAATCAGAAAAGGTTTCGTTGCGACCGCGCTCTCACTCGTCGGCACGCTCGGCTATTACGGCGCGTATGTCATCATCCTTGCGCGCGCCGTCGCAGGCACGATTTCGCTCGGCTCGCTGACGTTTCTCGCCGCGTCGTTTGCGCGCAGTCGCGATTTGATTTCACGCCTGTTGATGGGCGCCAGCGAAATTTATCAGCAGGGACTCTACCTCAAGGATATGTTCGACTTCTTCGAGATGAAGCCTTCGATTGCGTCACGTCCCGGCGCGCCGGAAGTCCCGCCGGTGATTCGCGAAGGGTTCGTGTTCGATGATGTCGGCTTTCAGTATCCGGGCAGCGAACGCTGGGCGGTGCGCCACGTCAGCTTTAACTTACAACCGGGCGAACGCCTCGCCTTCGTCGGCGAAAACGGCGCGGGGAAGACGACACTGACAAAGCTGATCGCGCGACTCTACGATCCGACCGAAGGGCGCATTCTGCTCGACGGCAGAGACCTCCGCGAATATGACCTGCTCTCCGTGCGGCGCGCGATTGGCGTCATCTTTCAGGACTTCGTGCGCTACGATCTGCGCTTCGACGAGAACATCGGCGTCGGCGAGATTGCGAAGGTCGCGTCCTATCTGGAACAAGCGGGTCTGGAACAAGCCGGCAATGGAACAAAAGATAAAGCGACGAGCACGACGCTGCGCCGCGCCGGGACGAGGATTGAAAGCAACGGTGATGCAGGTGGAGTCAAGACTGAAGGCAGCCGTGGCGATGCTCCTGCCTCTTCAGCCATCCCCGCGCCTTTAATCGCAGCGGCGGAAAAATCGCTCGCGGCGTCGCTGCTGCCGCGCTTCACCGACGGCTACCGGCAGATGCTCGGACGGCGCTTCGAGGGCGGCGTCGACCTCTCCGGCGGTGAGTGGCAGAAGATCGCGCTTGCCCGCGCCTACATGCGCGACGCGCAGGTGTTGATACTCGACGAGCCGACATCGGCGCTCGACGCGCGTGCCGAGTACGAAGTCTTCAAGCGCTTCGCCGAACTCGTCAAAGGCCGGATGGCGGTCATCATTTCGCATCGCTTCTCGACGGTGCGGATGGCTGACAGAATCATCGTGTTGCAGGACGGCATGATGGTCGAAGACGGCGCGCACGACGAGTTGGTTGCGCGCGGCGGCCTGTACGCCGAACTGTTCGCGCTGCAAGCAGAAGGCTATCGTTGAAATCGGAGCTTGATCCGGAGATGATGACGATCAAAGGTATGGGGCGATTTTTTCCGTGGCTTCTTGGGAGGTCATCACCGGAAACATCTCGAAGTCAACGATGTCGCTCCAATTAGCGATCCATTGGTCGAGTAGGTTTCGATCATCTGTTTCCATCAGTTGGAAACAGCGTTGCAATCTCTCGTCAACCCAACTCGAAATATAGATCAACCCTTCGGGAGCGAGCCGTCCCCGTTCTCGGAATCGGCGATAGACCGGTAAGGCGTCTTGGTTTTTAAAGTGTTCCACAACCATATAAAGCATGATTGAATATAGTCACAACTGATAACCTCGTCTATGCAGTTCACTTAATGGTGACTGAGCGGTCACATGTGAACTGAAGAAAAACTGAAAAGAGTAATTATCGATCATGCTCCCCGTCGTCGGCTCCGCTCTCTCGACGTCCTCGGCGGTGAAATCATCTGTTCAGTTGGCGCTCTCTCTCTACACGATGTTCAAATCGATGTTGGCCGCCCCCTTGACTTTGGTCAAAGCGTTAATCAACTGCGTGTTCGCGGTGAATGAATGATTGCCGACGTAGGTGGCGGCGGGGGCGATGGCGACGTGCGGCGCGACCACCGCGCGGCGCAACGGTAATAATCTCGTCAACACGTTCGCGTTAAGTGCGAGGTGGCGCGCGGCGAAGATGTTGGACGCTTCGCTGATGATGTTGCCGGTAAAGATGCTGGTCGCGAACAGTCCGCTGACGTCGCCTTGGCCGTCTTTGATGACCTGCTTCATCCGGTCGATCATCCGGCGCGCGATGACGACGCGCGTCAGACGGTTGTGGCGCGCGTTTAGATTCCCGTCCGAGATCAAAAAGTTGACCTCCGGTTTTTTCAACAGCGCGCGTAGCCTCCCCAACTCATCATTGGTCAAACCGGTGGATGCGGGTGCGCCGTAGAGCCGCACGTCGGAAGCGCTGCGCGTTGACGGTGAACTGAGCCATGATCTTTTGGTTCCTCCGTTAGACTTCAATCTGACCGGCCATCTGCTGAAGCTTGATGATGACAAACTCGGCGGGCTTCAGTGGCGCGAAGCCGACGATGATATTGACGATCCCCAAGTTAATGTCGTTCTGCGTCGTCGTCTCGCTGTCACACTTGACGAAGTAGGCTTCGCGCGGCGTCCGGCCCTGAAACGCTCCCTGCCGAAAAAGATTCTGCATAAAGGCTCCGACGTTCAAGCGAATCTGCGCCCACAGCGGCTCGTCGTTCGGCTCGAAGACGACCCACTGTGTCCCTCTGTAGAGACTCTCTTCGATGTAGAGCGCGAGCCGCCGGACGGGGACATACTTATATTCATCGGCCAATTGATCGGCGCCGCGCAGCGTGCGTGCGCCCCACACGACGCGCCCGTTGACCGGAAACGCGCGCAGGCAGTTGATGCCAAGCGGATTCAACATTCCGTTCTCGGCGTCAGTCAGATTAACCTCCAAGCCCTGAATACCATTGAGTGCGGCGTCGAGTCCGGCGGGTGCCTTCCACACTCCGCGCTGCGTGTCGGTGCGCGCAATCACCCCGGCGATGATGCCGCACGGCACGAATGTGTCGAGTTGCCCTTCACGCAAACCGTCGGCTTCGCGGACGCGCGGGAAGTAGAGCGCAGCGTTGCGTGCGTTCGTCCCAGACAGTCCGAGTCCGCCGAGTCCGGCGATCGCGGTGCTCGCCGCCGTCTCGCGATTGGCTCCCCACGCCGCGGGCGAATCGACGATCAACATCGCACGGTGGTCGACGCACAACTTCATCGCGGCTTGATAGACCGGCGCCGCCGTGTCGCCGCCGCGCGTATCGGGCGGGATGCACAGCAGGTTGAAGAGGTCGGCCTTGTCGAGGGCGAACATCCCGGACTTGTCGGCGGCGCTGCCTTCATAATCGGCCTGCTCAAGCGGCTCGCTGTCGACACCGCCGGTACCGTCGGCGGAAAGGTCGGCGGCGGGCGGCGCGCTCGTGTCCAGGTCGGGCGTGCCGTCGGGGTTGAGCGCGACGCGGACCACGTTCGACTGTTGGTCAAGCACGCGGTCGACGCGGCGCGGCGTGTCTTTGACAGAAAGGTTGATGAGTCGCTCCAGCAGCGTGTCAGCGCCGCCGCTGTCGGGCGCGATTTCAAACACCGAGAGGTTGAACAGATCGGCCTGCGCTAGCCCGAAGCGCGCCGCCACTTCCGCGGTGATGCCGGTGACATCCGTCTTGACGCGAAGCGTTGTGCCCCACGCGCCGGGGCTTGCGGCGACAAGGTTCAGATTACCGATGATGATCGTCGCCGCGCCGTCGGTGTCATCGGGTGCTTTAAAGAGACGGACGATGATCGCCTGCGCCCCACCGTTCAAATAAAAGTCGCGCACCGCGTAGCTCATCGGGTCGAGCGTCGAGAGGCCACCGAACCTCCGCTCGAAGTCGCCGAAGCTGTTGATCGTAATGGGTTCATTGATGGTGCCTCGGCGAGCGCGACCGATGAACGCGGTGATCGAGGTCGCGACGCCGGTGATCGTGCGCACGCCGCTCGGAACCTCTTCGATGTAGACGCCGGGGTAGGTCAGTGTGACGGGCATCACTATTCTCCTTAAATAGATCAACCGAGCAATTGGTCGACGGGGTGACGAGCAACGATTGCAGCGGGGAGTGTGTACGCCCCGTTGGTTTCGGTTGTTGTGCGGTCTGATTGTGATCGTCGACACACCCGCGCTGAAAACTGTTAATGCGGCTCCGCACGAAGCAACATCAGACATGTCTGCAATCTGTGAACAGCAGGCGCGCCGAACGACTCGGCCGTGACCGAAACGTCCCCTTCGCGCCGCGGGAAATGGGCAATAAAAACTGTCCCTGTAAAATAGAGCTTCGGCGAGTCGAGATAGCCGATAGAAGTGAACCCCAACGGTTGAAGATACTTCACCGGTCGGAGATTGACGTGATGCTGCGAGGCGAGAGATTAATACGACCTGCTTGAAAAGCAGGCGGGAGAGTAGACCCGTTCGGCGAGACGTGTCAAATTAAATTTTCGGTTCGTAATTTTTTGATGCTTAAGCAGGGGAGATAGTCCTTAAAGACTTCCTGCGAGAACTGATCGGCGGTGACTTGTACATCCTTAGTGCCGGCGACGTGAACGAAGACATAGACTTCAGGAAAAAGCATCAGCCACGAATCACGCAAATTACACAAATGGAATATCTGACCGGCAAGGCATGTCACGGCATCATTGCTCTCGTTGTCCTACGTGACTTGCTGCCAATGAATTGATTCGTGCGATTCGTGTTATTCGTGGCTGAATTGTTTTTCTTGAAATCTATGGTTCAGGCTTCCCTAGTGGGTCAGTTTGAGATTAAAGCCCCAATGGATATTGGCTTAGAATTTCAAACTGACCCACTACCCAGGCTTCAGATCATTGCTTTTTGACCGGCAGGAGGTGCCCTTGATGGTGAAGCGTTTCTGTGATGCTTACAACGTGGTCTGATTGAGCGAACTGGAACCGCCGTCGCCAATCTCCGCGTTCGACTGTCGCCGAGCGAGAGCTGGTTGGTAAACACGCGCCGGCGGACGCTGTAAGTCCCACACTATGCCGAACCACGACAGCACTTTCAGCGTGTAGTGCGAGACATCGATTTCCCACCAGTAGAAGCCCTGACGCTCCGACGAAGGAAAGTAGTGATGGTTGTTGTGCCAGCCTTCGCCGAGCGTAATCAGCGCGACGAAGAGGCTGTTCCGGCTGTCATCCTCGGTGTCGTAGCGGCGCCGCCCAAAGATGTGCGCCAGCGAGTTGACCGCAAACGTGCCGTGATACAGCAACACCGTGCTGATGAAGAATCCCCAGACCAACATCTGAAAGCCGGACGTACCCGTACCGGGGGCGTAGCGTTCGAGTGCCGACCCGAACAGAAACATCACGACCGCAAGCGCGATTGGCGGCACAGAGTAGTATCTGTCCAGCCATTGCAGGTCGCGGAACTTAATCAGATTAGGTATCAGCGCCCAATCCGTCGCTCGACTATCGCGGCGCAGAAACCACCCGACGTGCGAACGCCAGAAACTGTGCTTGACGGGTGAATGAAAATCTTCCTCGGTGTCGGCGTGCAGATGATGATGGCGGTGATGCGCGGCCCACCACAGCGGCCCCTTCTGATAGGACATCGTTCCGACGAGTGCGATTAAGAATTGGAAGACTCGGCCCGTACGGTAGGTGCGATGCGCGAACAGTCGGTGAAAGCCGGCGGTGATAGCAAACATGCGCACGACATACAGCGCCAGGCAGGTGACGACAGCGATAGTGCTAACGCCGGACATGATGACGAGCAAGCAGGCGACGTGCATCAGAAAGAACTGGACGCACGAGGAATAATCTAAATTTTTCATGATTTAAGCGAGTATTAGGAGAGGTCATAAATCAGGCGTTGTGCCGCGATTCGGTCTGTCTCCGTCGACCGTCAATTACTATAAAGCTTCTCCGCCGTAATGCAACCGGGGAACGACCGAAGTCGGCGCTCCGCCACGAATCTCACGAATCAAACGATTGGCAGCAGTCACGCAAGTTAACGAGTGCGGTAATTCTGTGACATGCCCTTTCCGGTCAGATGTTTCATTCGTGTCATTTGTGTAATTCGTGGCTGACGCTTTTTCCTTGAAGTCTATAACCAACTGACCAGAAGTTTCTCGATATAAGGATTGAATAAAAGCGTCTTCCTGATTGGCTGTTACTTTTGCCTTCCTGCTTATCTATCCCATTGATTCCGGTCAATCTACTTTCGTCGGCCAGCGCCACGGCATGGGTTTCAGTTTTGAGACGGCAAAATCCCGAAATCGAAAATCGGAGTTGCCCCGGTGTTTCATCCCTCAGGAAAAGGTGAGCAATCAATAGACGGCGCGGGCGAACGGGTGTGGCACGTCGTCTGCTACCTCACACCCTGATATGGTTGATATTGCCCGTCCAAAAGCCGCGCGTCACCGCCGCTTGCGTCGTCTGCTGTATGCGGTAGTCGGCGTCGGCATCGTGGCCCTGGTCACGCTTGGCGTGTCGCGTCTCAAACCTGCGGCGCCCGGCGTCGAGCGCGCGACCCTGTACACCGACACCGTGCGACGCGGACAGATGCTGCGGCAGGTACGCGGAAACGGCACGCTGGTGCCGCAGGATGTGCGCGTCATCGCCGCTCCGGTCGGGGGGCGCGTCGAGCGCATCCATGCGCAGCCCGGCGTCCACGTCACCGCCGGCACGGTGCTCGTCGAACTCAGCAACCCGGAGTTGGAGCAGGCGGCGGTCGACGCCGAGTATCAAATCAAGGCCGCCGAAGCGGAACTCAACAACATCCGCGTGCGCTTAGAGAGTGAGCGAATGACGCAGCAGGCGGCGGCAGCGACGATTCAATCAGAGTACAACCAAGCCAAGATACAACTCGATACCGACGAGAAACTGGCAGAGGATGGGATTGTGCCCGCGCTGACGTTGCGGCTCGCGCGCGTCCGCGTCGAAGAGTTGGCGAACCGCTACCGCATCGAGCAACGGCGCATCGAGATCGGGGCGCAGGCGCAAGCGGCGCAACTCGCCGCGCAGGGAGCACGTATCGAACAACTCCGCGCTCTCGGTCGCCTTAACCGTGGACAGGTCGTCTCGCTGCGTGTGCTGGCCGGCACCAGCGGGGTGCTGCAACAGGTCTCCGTCGAAATCGGGCAGCAGATCATACCGGGCGCTAACATCGCCCGCGTCGCCGATCCGACCACGCTCAAGGCCGCGCTGCAAGTTGCGGAGACACAAGCCAAAGACATTCAACTCGGACAGCCCGTCGATATCGACACCCGCAACGGCATCGTCGCGGGCCGCGTGCAACGCATCGACCCGGCGGTGCAGAACGGAACCGTGGTGGTCGATGTCGCGCTCGTCGGGACTCTGCCGCAGGGCGCGCGCCCCGACCTAAGCGTCGACGGCACGATTGAACTGGAGCGTTTGGAAAACGTCCTCTACGTTCGGCGGCCCACTTTCGGCGGGGCGCAGAGCAGCGTCGGACTCTTCCGCATCGAAGACGCCGGGCGCTCCGCCGTCCGCGTGCCCGTCAAACTGGGACGCATGTCCGTCAACACCGTCGAGATTCTTGAGGGCCTGCGCGAAGGGGATGAAGTAATCCTCTCGGATACTTCGCAGTGGGACAACTTTGACCGCCTGCAATTGAACTGAAACTGAAACCGGCGAATGGTGATCGTCAACTGTCAATCACAAAAACGCGAACGCCTCCGTCCATTCACCATCCGCCATTAACGATTAACGATTCATATTCACCCGAAGGAACAGAGATGAATATACAGAGCCGCGTTACTGACACCGCCGCCGCCACCACCACTAACCCGTCGCCGCGACTGGTGGGCGAACCGCTGCTGACACTCGACGGCGTGCGCAAAATCTTTTACACCGACGAGGTCGAGACGCACGCGCTGTCCGGCATCCACATGGACATAAAGAAAGGCGAGTACGTCGCCATCGCCGGACCATCGGGGTGCGGCAAGTCGACGCTGCTGTCGATCATCGGTTTGTTGGACTCGCCGACGGATGGCGAGTACACGCTGAATGGCAAGCCGGTGGCGAAGCTCTCTCTGTCCGACCGTGCGCGCATTCGCAATCAAGAGATCGGTTTTATCTTCCAGGCCTTTAATCTGATCGGCGACCTCTCTGTTTATGAAAACGTCGAACTGCCGCTGACCTACCGCCAGATGGCGGCCAGCGAGCGCCGGAAGCGCGTCGGTGAAGCCCTCGAGCGCGTCGGGATGGCGCACCGCATGAAGCATTACCCGTCGCAACTCTCCGGCGGTCAGCAGCAGCGGGTCGCGGTCGCACGCGCGGTCGCCGGTAATCCCAGTGTGCTACTCGCCGACGAGCCGACCGGCAACCTCGATTCGACGAACGGCGAATCGGTCATGAATCTACTCAGGGAACTACACCAGGCGGGCGCGACCGTCTGCATGGTGACGCACGACCCGCGTTACGCGGCTTACGCCGACCGCACGTTTCATCTCTTCGACGGTCAAGTGGTCGAGGAAGACCGAAGCCATAAAGCCGAGCACAATCTCGAAGAGGGCGGCTTCTTGAATAGTTGATGGCTGAATGAAAGACAAAACTGCTGTCAATTATTCATCGTTTCCGAGGTTGAGGTAATGTGATGAAGAATCTGTGGCAGGACATCAGATACGGCGTGCGCATGCTGTGGAAGACGCCGGGCTTCACGCTCGTCGCGGTGCTCGCGCTGGCGCTCGGTATCGCCGCTAACACGACGATCTTCAGCGCGATCAATGCACTGCTGCTGAAGCCGTTCGCGTTTCGCGAGATGGAGCGGATGGTATCAATCTTTGAGACGATGCCACAGATCGGCGTCGAAACCGGCTCGGTCGCGCCCGCCAACTTCCTCGACATCAAAAATCAAAGCACCAATTTCGAATCGCTCGCCGCCTCAAGCGGATGGTCTGCCGACCTCACCGACGGCGAGCGACCCGAAAGAATTACGGGCGCGGCAGTCACGCCCGACTTCTTCAATGTGCTCGGCGTCCGTGTGCAGGCGGGACGTAACTTCACGCCGGAAGAGGAACAGCCCGGACGTGCCCCGGTCATAATCATCGGTGACGGGTTGTGGCGGCGAAGGTTCAACGCCGACCCGAACGTGGTGGGGCGCGTCGTGCTGGTCAATAACACCAACTCAACCGTCGTCGGTGTCGCGTCGCCCGAAGCAGTGTACCCGCGCGGCGGCGTCGAGATATGGCGACCGTTCATCTTCGACGATGAAGACGTGCGTGAACGTGAAGCGCATTACCTACGCGTGATCGGTCGTCTTAAACCCGACGTGCGCATCGAAGCGGCGGAAGGCGAGTTGAGCGGGATCGCGCGCCGTCTCGCCAAAGAGTACCCGGAGACGAACGGCGGCAGGGGCTTGCGGGCGATGGGATTTCTCGAAGGCGAGACGCAGGGGCCGCGCCCGTACTTGCTGATTATGATTGGCGCGGTCGGTTTTCTACTGCTGCTCGCATGCGCCAATGTCGCCAACTTGTTGTTGCTGCGCGCCGCCGGCCGGAGTCGTGAAATCGCCGTGCGGACGGCGCTCGGCGCGAGTCGCTGGCGAATCATGCGCCAACTGCTGACGGAGAGCGTATTGCTGGCGTTGGTTGGCGGCAGCCTTGGATTGTTGTTGAGCGTGTGGGGCGTCGAAGCATTGCGCGCGGGGATGCCGGCGAACTTCGCCAAACTCGTTCCCGGCTGGTCAAACTTAAACATTGATTGGACGGTGTTCGGCTTCACATTGCTGTTATCGCTGTTAACCGGCGTCGTGTTCGGTCTCGCGCCCGCGCTCACGACGTCGAAGACAAACCTTAACGAGTCGTTGAAAGAGGGCGGGCGCTCAGGCGGCGGGTCGCAAGCGCGTGGTCGCAACCGCACGCGCAGTGTGCTGGTGGTGGCGGAAATCGCTCTGTCGCTCGTGCTGTTAGTCGGTGCAGGATTGATGGTGCGTAGCTTCGTTTCGCTGATGAACACTGATCCCGGCTTTAACTCCGCGAACGTGCTGACGTTCGATGTCGCGCTGCCGCGTTCAAGGTATGCAGAAAATGTTGACCGCACGAACTTCTACCAAAGATTGATCGAACGCCTCGCGATGCTGCCGGGGGCGATGGGGGCGGCGGCGGTGAACAACGTGCCGCTCGGATTCAACAGTTCTGATGTCGGCTTCTGGCGCGAGGACGGAGTCGCGCCCGCGCCCGGCAAAGCGCCGCTCGCGCAGTTCGGTGTCGTTACGCCGAACTACTTCAACACAATGGAAATTCCGCTGCTGCAAGGACGCGCTTTCGACGAGCGCGATACGAAGGATTCGCCGCCCGTCGTTATCATCAATCGAAAGCTCTCGCAAAAGTATTTTCCCGGCGAAGACCCGGTGGGTCGCCGCTTGCATCTCGGCGACGAAAAGACTTTTGAGATTAGGGGCGTTGTCGGCGACGTGTTGCACGAACCTTTCACCGACCGTTTCGACGAAGGTCTCGAACCAGAACTCGCCGTCTACGTGCCGCACGCGCAAAATTCGCGGAGCGGAATGACCGTCATCATCCGCACCGCGACCGACCCCGCCTTGCTCACCTCAGCCGCGCAACGTGAACTACAAGCGATTGACAAAGACCAGCCGATGCACAACGTGCGAATGATGACGCAAATCTTCAGCGAGTCAATGGCCCCGCAACGCCTGTCGTCTTTCATGTTCGCCATCTTCGCCCTTGTCGCGCTCGTGCTCGCGGCAGTCGGCATCTACGCGGTCATCTCTTATACAGTCGCGCAACGCACGCACGAGATCGGCATCCGTCTCGCGCTCGGCGCACAACGCAAAGACATCTTCAGCCTCGTCGTCGGGCAGGGCATCAAGCTGATCGTCGTCGGCATCGTCGCCGGACTGCTCGGTGCGTTGGCGGTGACGCGCTTGATGGCGAGCATCCTGATCGGCGTCAGACCGACCGACTTCATCACGTTCGGCAGCGTTTCGTTGTTCCTGAGTGTAGTCGCGCTCGTCGCCTGCTACGTCCCGGCGAGACGGGCGACGAAGGTCGATCCGATGGTTGCCTTGAGATACGAGTAAAGCAGGGAGCAGGGGACGGGTGCCGGGGGCCAGGGGTCGGCTGAACACCACAGCGAACCGAACGTCTGATCGGTGAGGCACGTCGCAGTTGAACGTTGAAGCCGAGGTGACAGATGTGCTTTAGCCGGCCCCATCCCCTGACCCCCGGCCCCCGTTTCAGTTTGTAGCCATCTGTCGAAGGCGAGGATGGTTTGGAACTCGCCTTCGTCGCGCAGGCCTGTCAGGAATTCGGTCAGGACATGATTCGTCAGCAACGGCAGCGCGCGGCTCGTTTCAGTGACGATGTAAGCATCTTGTGCGAGTTGATGAATGGTTGGTTGCTGGCCGTCAAATTGCCAAATCTCAGGCACGCCGAGCGCGGCGTAGATTGGAAACTTGTAGATCGAGCCGTGATGGATATCAATCTCGACGGCGATGTCGGGCGGTGGGTCGGTGGCGAAGTCGAATTGCATCCGATTGCCGATCAAAGCAGCAGTTTGCACGTAGAAGCAGGCGTCGGGTTCCAGCCCTTGGCGTGCTTTCTGCTTTTTCATCGTGGATGAGCCAAAGGAGAGAATGTTGATGCGCAGTCTGAGACTGATCACAGCGGAAAGCTTTTCAAGAAATCGAACGTAGCTTTCGTGTTTTGCTGAGGGACTCATGACTTGAAGCGTTCCGTCAATGTAACTAATACGTAAGCCTCGAGATTCGCCGACTTGATCGAGCAAGTGTTCATACTCGTCCCAACCGACATCGTGAAAGATGACGACCGTGTTGGTGGGCAAGTGGGTGACGATCTCGTGATAGCCCGGAGTTTGTAGAATGGTAGACATAGTAGTGCTCTTTCGCTGTGGAGAGACTTCGGGAATCCTATCTTCAGGAGAATGATGATGCAAACACTATGGCAGGACATACGCTACGGCGTGCGGATGCTAGCGAAGAGACCCGGCTTCACTCTCGTGGCGATCATCACTTTGGCTCTCGGCATCGGCGTGAACACAGCGATCTTCTCGGTCGTGAATGGGGTGCTCTTGCGGCCTCTACCTTACAAAGATTCTGATCGGATCGTCACCATTCTGCACGGCGAAGGGCAGCCGGTCTCACCCGCCAACTTCCTCGATTTACAAGCACAGAACAAAAGCTTCGAACGGATGGCCGCCGCCGAATCGTGGGGCGGCACACTCACAGGCGATGACCGTCCCGAAGCACTGGCGGGGTTGCGCATGGGTGATGGCCTCTTCTCGCTGCTCGGTGTCCAGCCGTTGCTTGGCCGCACCTTTGCGCCCGAAGATTACCAGCCCGGAAAAGAGCGTGTCGTTGTTTTGAAACACGGCCTCTGGCAACGTCGCTTCGGCGGCGATCAAAACATTTTGGGCCGCCAGATCACATTAGACGGCGAAAGCTACATGGTGATCGGCGTGATGCCGCGTGATTTCGGGTTCCCTCCTTTCTGGTCGACGCGAGCCGAGATGTGGGCGCCCTTAG
>JALZJL010000229.1 GCA_030859785.1 Acidobacteriota bacterium | reverse complement strand
GGCGCGAGTCGATCATCAACGCTCGACTCGCGCCTGGTTAATTTTCATCAGAAATTAAATGAGCGAGACGGCGTCGCGCAAGCGTTTGACGGTGCGTTCGCGGCCAATGACGGCGAAGACTTCGAACATTGACGGGCCGACCGACTGCCCGGTCAGTGCCGTGCGCGAGCCGTTGATCAGCAGCCCGGCCTTGACGCTTGCCTCATCTGAAAATGCGCGCAACGCCGCCTCGATTGTCTCCGCCGTGAACGGCTCAATGATCTCTAAACGCTCGGCCAGCGCGGGCAGCAACTCTTTCAGGCGCGGCTCTTTCTTCAAATTCTTTGTCACCGCCGCGTCGTCGAAATCAAACTCGTCGGAAAGGTACGCGCGACCCTGACCCGAAAAATCTTTGAGCGTGTAGAATCGCTCGCGGATGAGATTAATCGTCCGGTCAAACCACTCGCGCCGATCCGATGCAAACTCAGGCCGCCATAGTCCGTCCGCTTCCAACTCGGCGCGTATCATCGGCTGAAGTTCTTCGAGCAGCATCGTGCGGATGTACTCGGCGTTCATCCACTGCGCCTTCGGGTCGGTCCATTGTCGCGCGTCGGTCTCGCTGAAGTTAAAGACGGCGTTGGCGCGGTGGATACCTTCGGGCGAAAAATGTTTGACAAGTTCGTCGAGCGACATGATCTCCTGCTCGTCGCCGGACGACCAGCCGAGCAGCGCCAGGAAGTTACAAAATGCTGCCGGGATGAAGCCGCGGTCGCGATAGGTCGTCAACGACACCACCTCGCCGTGCTTGCGCTTCGACAGCTTCGCTTTGTTCGGCGCGAGAATCAACGGCAGGTGCGCAAAGCGCGGCACGGATGCGCCGAGCGCTTCGTAAATCAGAATCTGCTTGTGCGTGTTCGTCAGATGATCCTGGCCGCGTATGACATGCGTGATATTCATCTCGATGTCATCAACGACGACCGAGAGATTATAGAGCGGTTGGCCGCCCTCAGAGCGCAGCAGCACGAGGTCTTCGATCTCCGCGAAGTTGCGTTCCTGCGCGCCGTACACCATGTCTTCAAAATGCGATTGTCCCTCGCGCGCGACTTTGAGGCGCACCGCGAACGGCTCGCCCGCCGCCGCCGCGCGTCGGTTAGATTCTTCAAGGGGCAAATCGCGGAACGGATTGTTGCGGTGGTCGGCACCTTCGGCGGTCGCACCCGCGGCCCGCGCACGCTCGGCAATCTCCTGCTTCACGTTCGTGTCCGCGCGCTCTGTCTTCGGCGTGAAGTCGCGGTAGGCCTTGCCCTCTTCGATCAAACGATTGGCGGCGGCCCGGTGCTTATCGGCATTAGCGGACTGATAGACGATCTCCTCGTCATAGTCGAGGCCGAGCCATTCCAGTCCTTCGAGAATCGAGCGTGTCGATGCTTCGGTCGAGCGTTCGCGGTCGGTGTCCTCGACACGCAACAGCATTTTGCCATTCGTCTTACGCGCAAACAGCCAGTTGAAAAGCGCGGTGCGCGCCGCGCCAATGTGCAGATAGCCAGTTGGTGATGGTGCGAAGCGAACTCGTGTAGGCATAAAAAGTTAGTGGTCGGTGGTCAGTGGACAGTGGTCAGAGAAAAAGTTCTTTACTGACCACTGTCCACTGTCCACCGACCACTGTGATTCTGGCGGAGATGACAGGATTCGAACCTGCGATAGGCTTTTGACCTATAACGGTTTAGCAAACCGCCGCCTTCAGCCACTCGGCCACATCTCCGTGTCCTCTCAGGCGAGGTGATATTCTAGTCCGCAACGATATATTGTCAAGCGTCGGAAAAGTGAGCGGTGGACAGATGACGAATATTAACCTTACGCGACGACGGTTCATGCGCGGACTGGCAGCGACCGGTCTCGTCGGGCTGTCAGCAGCGGGCGCGTACGCAACGCTGGTCGAGCCGTATCTCTACGAACTGACCAACGTCGATGTCTTCATCCGTGGCCTGCCTGAAAGCTTCGACAATTTTCGCATTGCACACATCACTGACGTGCATCACAGCCGCCTCGTGCCAATCGAAGAGGTCGCGCGCATCGTTGAGATGGCCGTCCGTGCAAAGCCTGATATGGTCGCGCTGACCGGTGATTACACCACCACGCGGCGGCGTTACATTGAGCCATGCGCGGAGGCGCTCGGTCGGCTGAAAGCATCTGCATCCGCCGGGGTGTGGGCGGTACTCGGCAACCACGACCACAACACGGACGGCGTGTTGACGGCGCGGGCACTGACTCGCCAGGGAATCAATATCCTCGAAAATGCCAACACGAAGTTGCAGCACGGCGCGGACACACTGCAACTGGCCGGCATCGACGATTGGGGATGGGGCAAAACCGATTGGACCCGTGCCCTCCACGGCGTCGACCGCACGCTGCCATCGATTCTTCTGTCACATGAACCGGCGGTACTGGAGATGCCCGAAACACGCGGCCTATCGTTGATCCTGAGCGGGCACACGCACGGCGGGCAAGTCTCGCTGCCGCTCGTCGGCGCGCCCGCGCAATACATCAATGAGTTCAAGTACGTCGGCGGACTGTACGAGCGCGAAGGGACGCAGCTTTATGTCTCGCGCGGCACGGGCATGGTCGGGCTGCCGATCCGCTTCGGCGCGCGCCCCGAAGTCGCGGTGCTGCGCTTGCGCCGGATGAAAAGTGACGAGTAAATGAGTGATGAGTGCTGAGTGCTGAGTACTGAGTGCTGAGTACTGAGTACTGAGGCAGGGGAATGATGAAGCCATGATTTGTCTCGGCTCAGGTTCCTGACAGACGAAAGCGGAGCGGCATCCCGTGTGATCGTGATGCCGCTCCGCCTTTGTTTTGTTGCGTGAAAGTGTTGGGTTACTGGTTGTCGATGTTGGGTCGATTCATTGGGCGTTCGCGCCCCTCACCGCGGCGGCTCCGGCGCTCCTGCATCATCCGTTCGGCTTCGGCGCGCTGCTCCGGCGTTAGGATGGCGGTCACTCTCTCACGCATGGCCTTCGCGGATTCGCCGAATTGCTGGCGCAGTTCGCGCGCGCGTGTTTCCTGTTCGGTGGTCAGCGTGCCGCCCTGCCGTCTGACCTGGAAAAGCTGATGCATCTCATCGCGTTGCGGCTTGGTGCTCAGTGCATATTCTTCTTCAATCGCGCGCACCTGCTGTTGCTGCGCTTCCGTCAGATTGAGTTTCTTAAGAAAACCCATCCCGCCGCCGCCGCGCCTGCCGCCGCGCATGTGACGGCCTTCACCGCGCCGCTTGCCCATCCGCTCCGTCTGTTGAGTGTTGTCGCCCGCGTCCCCGGTGCCGCCCTGCGTGGCGGGGGCTTGCTGCGCGAAAGCGTTTGTCGCGGACAAGCCCGCGATCAAGCCGAGGGTCAGCCCGGCTCTGGTCACAATGTTCTTCATTAAATTTAATCTCCTCAAAAAGTTGTTTCGATGATTGCCGGGCGCGACGGTGATTCGCCGGATGCCCGTTGGTTGCTCTCGAAATCTTTAGACGAAGGCAGGGCGATGGCGGTCTGAAAAAAATGCACATTATCTGGTAGGGCAGAAAATTTAGGGGATTTGCGCGACGAGTAGGTGCCGTGCTGAAGAGCAAGCAGCGGCACCACATATGCTAACCGGACATAACGTGAAGAGACTTCTCTAGATACCTTAAAACTGATAAACGGGTGTCGACACTGCTTGAGCTTAGGAAAGTTTGGCCTTCCCGGCGCGGGCGGTCTGAAATTTGTTACCGGGTAGTAGGTGTCAAGGGGGATTGTTCGACAAGTGATTGCAGAAAGGAGACAGTAGTTTCATCGTCCCACTTCGCCGCGCCTGTGTGCTTGAAAACGACTCTGCCGTCAGGAGAGAAGATAAATGTCGAAGGGATGGTGTCTGACTTGAAGACTTCAGGTGGGTTGCCTCGCAGCAGGTATATCGGAAATGAATAACCTTTCTCGCTCATGAAACGGCTAACCGTCTCATAGTCTTCTTGAGTTACGCAGAGAATGACTACTCCCTTGTCTTTAGTTTTTTCATATAAGCGCTGAATGCTCGGCATCTCAGCGAGACAGGGCGCACACCACGTTGCCCAAAAGTTAAGAAAAACCGCTTTCCCTTTCACCTCTTCTAACTTCAAATAACGACCATCAAGTGATTGAACAGTCCAGTTGTAATCAACCGGCATCGTGTAAGGGATTGGTGGAGCCTCGATGTATTGCTGTAATTTCGCTGGATCGAGAACTACCTTCGTAATCAGCACACCTCCACTTATGAGCACGAAGATCGTTAGTGCGACCCCTGTACCAATGCCTAAGAAGAAATGCTTATTGAGCAAGGGCATACACTGATAATCTTCTAACCTTCTGCTGGTGATTAGGAGTCCAGCATCGTTTACACAAGGCGCGTCGCAAGCAAAACAACGTAGGCTTCATTCATCTTAAGCCAGACGTAAGTGGCCGAAATTCGCATTTACCTTTAGAGTGGCGGCCTATCACTCATCCGCATGAGGCATAAACGGTCAATAACGAGGAGTGCGATGTATGAACACTCCTTATCTACAAAGCTTAGGATTTACCAGGGCGAGCCAGCATAACGTAAATGCCCGCACCAGCTAAAGCGCTAAATAAACACCAGATCACCCAAATTAAAAAAGGTAGGTGCGTCTGATCTGTGGCTCGCAATAGCGGGTATGATGCAATTAGTGTCACAGCAGATCCGATTGTTGCCGCTGTAACCACTGAAACCCGTCCGCGAAGCAACTCATAAATAAGAGTCGCGACCGCCACACCTACCAAAAAAACAACAAGTGATGCGCCGATGCTCATTGCTCATCAGTACCCAAATAGTGTCGGAAGCTGTGATACCGCCGCTCCACCGCATGCAACGGCTCTGCATTGAACATTCGCTCTGCAAAAGACCGCTGCGCCGCAACCAGCCGCAGTTCGTACGAAAAACAGCACCACATACGGATGGATTCTCAAGCCTCCCTCACACGCCCGCGGGTTACTGATAGTACCGCAGCGCAACTGATAGCGTTCAATATGTCTATCCTGTCGCGTTTGGAAGTTCACTGGCTTATAAGACACTTGGCCTATGTTTACTGCACGATCAGACGTTGTTTTGCGCGCCACTGAAGGACCCAAATCGCAGTCCATCAAAGGGTTCGTACAGTGATTTGGTGGTGGCGGCTCCTCATAGTTTTGCCATGGTTGAAGATCGGTTGGGGGTGGCGTCCCGTATAGTACTTGATGGTCTTGACCAAGCGTTCCCAAGGCGTAACCGGTATACATCCCCGGTTCGTGCCTGAGGTATGGTGTACCGTCGCTTTCGTATGCGACTTCATACACAATGGTCGGATTCTCCTCTGAATTCGTCACCGAAACTATATTAGCTGCGTACTGCTCGACAACATTGCCAGAGCCGTCGTACCTGGTGGAGATGGCCGTTCCTTGCCACTCATCATGCGACTCAACGGAAGGTGTCAGTATTAACTCATAACCGTTGCCATTGATCGTCGTTGGATCTTGTGGCTTTAATCCAGCCTTTCGAAACACTTCATCTTTGTTGTCTGCCATAGCAGATGAGTTGAAACTGCTAGTAATTACCACTGACTTCTCGACCTTAGGCATGCGCCCCTTCTTCTCAAATGATCTGAATGCTGCACGCACACTGAGGTTTTCCTATTTTAGCTTCAGAACCCGCGCGGCAACGTCAGGACCGCTTTTCACGTTACCATCCCTGACACTCTGTAATTTGGATTTTCGATTCAAAGTGGAAGCCGAAACAGGATTGGATTGTGGCACCGACTGTGTGACAGACACAACCATAATTGCAACAAGCAAATAGCTCATTGCAAAATGCACTGAGGTTTTCATGTTGGAATCTCCTTGAAGGTTGAGACCCGCTACATTTCGCGTTAAGAAGCGTGCTGTCAGAATAATACATCTCCTCAGCAGGAATGCGACGGGAGTTGGGTTGTCAACAAAAAGCTCTGTCGACATTGCAAGTAAAGACAGAGTTTTTCTTTTGCCAGTCCAGAGGAAAGACGCTGTTACAGCTCAACCGTGCTGTTAAGACATCGCGACTCGAAAGCGCGGATGCTCTTTCGACTGAAACGTCGCGCTGTGTGCTACAGCGCGACGCACGTCGCATAGCATCATTTCTTGACGACTGGTTTAATTGATATGAGGCAGAGAAATTGAGTGTTTCTCTGCCGGCGCGAGGCACACATATACACGCCCCCCTTTTTTGTCAACTAATAATTTTACGCGCTCTGCTGCTCGATATAACTACTACCTCACGTGGCAAAACACTTTTCACCGCGCTACAATACGCGGCACATGAAACTCTTACAGCAGATCGATTCGCCGGCTGACCTGCGCCGTCTGCGCCCCGAACAGTTGCCGGAAGTGGCGGGCGAAATCCGTCAGTTCATTATCGAAACTATGTCGCGCGTCGGCGGACACACGGGTGCGTCGCTCGGCGCGGTGGAACTCGCCGTCGCGATGCATTATGCATTCGACACGCCGCGCGACCGCCTCGTGTGGGATGTCGGGCATCAGGCTTACGCGCACAAGATTTTGACCGGCAGGCGCGACGCTCTGCCGACGATCAAGCAGTACGGCGGTATCAGCGGCTTTCTGCGGCGCGAAGAGTCGGAGTACGACACGTTCGGTGCGGGGCACGCCTCGACCTCGATCTCCGCCGCGCTCGGCATGGCTATCGCTCGCGACCAGCGCGGCGAGCGGCATCATGTCTGCGCATTGATCGGCGACGCGAGTCTGCCGGGCGGGATGGCGATGGAGGCAATCAATCAAGCGGGTCACTTGAAGACGCGCCTGATCGTGCTCTTAAACGACAACGAAATGTCGATTGCCCCGGCGGTCGGCGCGCTCACCGGCTACCTCAACCGTATCCGTGAGGCGCAGGGGTATCACCGCTTGAAAGACGAAGTAGGCGATACGTTGCGCGCGATTCCCTCAGTCGGCGAGCGTCTGCGGCAGGCGGCGAAGACTGTCAAGGACGCGCTCGCGGCGGCAGTGCTGCCCGGCGCGCTGGTCAACGAACTCGGCTTCAAATATATCGGCTATGTCGACGGGCATGACACACGCGCACTCGTGCATGCGCTCGAAGAAGCGAAGCACGTCACCGACGGCCCCGTCATCGTTCACGCGCTGACGACGAAGGGCAAGGGCTACCGCCCGGCGGAGTTGAATCGTTACAAGTGGCACGCCTCCGGCCCGTTCGACATTGCGACCGGCAACGCCGTGAAGTCGAGTAAGCCCGCTCCGCCGACATATACCGCCGTCTTCGGCGAGACGATGTGCCAGTTGATGGCGGAGGATGAAAAGATCATCACGCTGACGGCGGCGATGCCGGACGGCACCGGCGTCGATAAGGTGCTGGAAAGGTTTCCTGATCGCGCCTTCGATGTCGGCATCGCGGAACAGCACTGCATCACTTTCTCGGCGGGGATGGCGTGCGAGGGCTTGAAGCCGGTAGCGGTCATCTATTCGACTTTTCTGCAACGCGCCTTCGATCAGATCGTGCATGACGTGTGTATCCAGAATCTGGATGTGACGTTTTTTATGGATCGCGCGGGGATCGTCGGCGGCGATGGGCCGACGCATCACGGTCTGCTTGACATCGCGTACCTGCGCGCCGTGCCGCACATGATCGTGATGGCCCCAAAGGATGAGGGCGAATTGCGCGACATGATGCTGACCGCGATTGCACATCCGGGGCCGGCGGCGGTGCGTTACCCGCGCGGCAACGGCATTGGCGCAGCCACTGACCGCGCGCCGCAGCTATTGGAGATTGGCAAGGCGGAATTGCTGCGCGATAACGGAAGCGGAGACGTGGCGATTGTCGCTTACGGTTCGATGGTGCATCCGTCGCTGGAGGCTGCCGAACTTCTAGCGAAAGACGGCATTGAGGCGACGGTCGTCAACGCGCGTTTTGTCAAACCGCTCGACGCCGGACTGCTGCTCGCGTTGGCGCGGACGAAACGATTGCTCATCACGGTCGAAGAGGCTTACCTGGCGGGCGGCTTCGGTTCCGCGGTGATGGAGTTGCTCGAAGAAAACGGTTTGCAGGATCGCGTGCGCGTGGTGCGGATGGGCGTGCCCGACCGTTGGGTGACACACGGCGACCCGAAACTGCTGCTCGCCAAGTACGGACTCGACGCCGACGGTATCTACACGTGCGTCAAAGAGAATGTCGAAGTGTTGGATGAGCGGCGGGTCGGGACGAGCGCGGCGCGGCGCGTCTAACGTCGTCGCTCATTGATCGGGAATCGAGAAGCGCGCCGTGTTTTTGAGCGGCGCGCTTCTTTTATGGCGGCGCGCAAATAAGTAACAAGGCAAAAGTGAAAGTCAATCAAGACGGTAGATGCGTCCAACTCTTATCCTGGAAAACTATTGCTCAGGGACTTGATTAAGTGCGTCGGCGGATGGGCTGCCAAAAAAACCATACAGCGAGGCGGGCGGAAAACGCATCTCAGTAGCCGCGCGGAGGCGGTCGGGTGCGTGGTCGCCTCGTCTTCTCAACCGGCGGGACTTAGATTAGAAAACTCACACGACATGATTGAACAAACACAGGATGAGATTTTCAAAGACCCGGACGCCACACGGGTCAAGTCGTTCTTCGGCGAAGAAGCGACCGAGGCGGCGCGTCCCGTCGTGCCACTGACGAATGGCGCGGCGACGACAGCGGAACGTTCCGGGCGCGGTTCGTGGACGTTAGTGTTGGTGCTCGCGTCGGCAGTGATCGGCAGCGTGCTCGGCGTTGTGGGAGTCAATTATTACCAAAAGCGTCGAACGGCGAACGTCGCTCCCGCCGCGCACGTCCGACCGTCGCCGGTTCCGCCCGCGACGGTCGGGCCTTCGCCGAACGCCGCCGTCATCGAAGATGTTGAAACGTCGCTGCCCGAATCCGCCGCCGGTGATGACTACATCATCGAAGACACCGAAGCACCCACCGCGCACACCACCGGCGCGGCGCACGACAACGACGAAAGGGAATCCGTCGTCACGCGCGGCGCGGGCGATGCAGGGAAGCGCGACACGCCGGACGCCGCCACGCGCCCATCATCGTCGGGTAAAGAAGTTAAACCGATCAGTGCTCCACCTCAGCCTGGTCGGAAGGACGAGCGCGACGATGCTGAGCCGGAGTTGAGCGACCCGGAACTGAACGTGCCGGAGCCGGGCAGGTCGAGGCCGCGCCGCGCAACCGATGCCGTCCGGGATGAAGATCAGGATACGAGCCGCGACGATGTGACCGAAACCGAAGACGAACCCGGCCCCCGCCGCATCGACCGCGTCCGCGATATTTTCACCGGTGACCGCCCGCGCCGCGGGAATCAAGGGCGCTCACCAGAACAGCGTCAGCAACGTCGCCGCGCTGGTCGTCTGCCGGAAGAGATTTTCGAAGGGCCGCGACCGCGTTGAAAGCCCGGCCCCGTCGAAAAGAATTCAAGCCGGTTGCGTAGCAACTTAAACAGCCCACTGATACGACTTATCAACGCACCTTTCATCCGATAGTCCAACGATTACGTCTTCCCCGTATGTCAGCTTCCGCCGGCAACGTATATCCATTCTTCGCAAACGCCCCGCAACTTGAAGCGCGTTGGACATCACCCGTCATCGATGAATAAGCCGGGTCTCGCGCGTGCTTGTTCCTTTCCTGTTTTCCTCTTAAAGTCCCCTGCAGAATGAAGCGCGAACGGATTGATAAACTTTTAGTGGAGCGTGGACTCGCGTCGACGCGGACGCGCGCGCAGGCGCTGGTGATGGCGGGCGCGGTGCTGGTCGACGAGCAACGCGTCGCCAAGTCTTCGGAGACGTTCGCGCCGGACGCCGACGTGCGCGTGCGTGGCGCGGATGACCCGGCGGCGCGTTACGTCGGACGCGGTGGCGTGAAGATGGAGCAGGCGCTCCGCGAGTTCGCCATCGATGTGAATGATGCGGTCTGTCTCGATATTGGAGCTTCGACCGGCGGGTTCACCGACTGTCTGTTGCAGCACGGCGCGCGCCGCGTCGTCGCGGTCGATGTCGGCCACAATCAGATTGCCTGGAGCCTGCGTAACGATGCGCGTGTCGAGGTGCGCGAAGGCGTCAATGCGCGTTACCTGAAGCCGGAAGATTTCGCGGAGAAGTTCGACTTGATCGTGATGGATGTGTCGTTCATCTCGGCGACAAAGGTGCTGCCCGCGCTCGTTCCGTTGCTGAAGGGCGACGGGCGGATGGCCGTGTTAATCAAGCCGCAGTTCGAGGTCGGGCGTGGAGAGGTCGGGCGCGGCGGTATCGTCAGCGAGCCGGCGCAGCACGCGCGCGTCGTTGAAGTGGTGAACAGCGCGGCGTTAGACCTGAAGCTTGAATCGCGGGGCGTGATCGAGTCGCCGCTGCTTGGCGCGGATGGGAACCGGGAGTTTTTGGCGTTGTACCAACCGGGCGACGTGCTTCATGCGGCCTGATTCTTATTATGCGTAATTTATCCGAGGCGGCGGCGCTCGCGCGTTTGCAGCGTGCGAAGGTCGCTTACCAGAGCCACATCAAAATCAACTATGAACCGGCCGCGCGGGATTGCAAGACGTGTCCGACGAAAGGCGTCTGCTGCACCGACGCGCATTTCGTCAATGTTCACATCACGCGACTCGAAGCCGTCGCGATGTGCGAGACGCTGGCGCGGACGCTGCGCTTAACTGATGTTCAGCGACGCGCCGTCTACACGCGCGCACGCGAGGCGGTCGAGCGTTACAGACTGGGTTCTGACGGCGACACATTCGCGCAGACTTATTCATGCCCGCTGTTCGAGCCGGAGAGCGGTTGTCTCGTGCATCGTCGCGCGAAGCCCGCGCCATGCATTCAACATGCGTGCTACGACAATTGGGAGGACGTGCCGCCAGTCGCGCTGGAGTGGCAGGCGGCGCGGCGCGTCGAGCAGTTGAACACGGAAGTGTACGGCGCGGCGTGGGCGTGGCTGCCGACACCGCTGTGGCTGACGCTCGTTGATCCGGCTGGCGAAGGCGGGGAACTCGCTCGGCTTGTCAAGGAGTGGGGCGCGCGGGGCGGTGGTCGTCGTCAGTCGCACGGAGACTTTGCGCACCGCAACCAACAACGCCGGCGGAGCTTACCGGTCATCAAACGTTGAAGCACTGTAGAAACGTTTGAGCCGCGTTTGAACGCGAACTTTGCCCGCCCGCGTGTCGTAAAAAGGCAGACAAGAACAACGACAGCACTATGAGCTAAAGAATCAGGGCGCGGCTGATTGAAGCTACACACAACGGACTTATAAACAGTTGAATCGTCGGTCGTTCGCGGACGTGCCGGCGGGAAGGGCGGGGCGGGCATGTATTGTCAATTTTGCGGCACCGAGGCGACGCACGAGTTGAATTATTGCAAGCGGTGCGGTAACAACTTGAATCCACCGACGAGCCTTGCGATACCGGACGCGCGCCCCGCCGTTTCAGGCCGCGTCGCGTTCGCTGTCGGCGCAACGACGCTGTTCACCGTGCTCGGCGGCTTGTTAGCGCTCTTTCAGGGCCTGATAGAGTTGGCGCGCTCCGGCGTCCATCACGTCGCAATCGTTTGGATCGGATTCTTCGCCGCGCTGACAATCATCGGTTCGCTCGCGCTGTTCATCTGGCTCTGGTGGCGAGTGCTCGGCGTCAGCGCGCCGCGACCGGTAGCGAAAATTCCACAACTTAATCGACCATCGTTCACTAATGAACTCAGCGGGGCGAGAACACCCACGGCGCTGCCTGACCCAATTCCCGCAAGCGTCACCGAACACACCACGCGCACCTTCGATGCCCTGTACAGTGAACCGCGCCGGAAGGAGTAGCCGAGGGGCCGAAAGTCCGATCTTCGGCTCGTGCCTCGAACACTCGATGCTACACAGAGGTCGAACTCCAAACTCGTTGACACCCCCCGCATGCGTGGCTATCATCCGGTCGTTCTTCAAAATTATTACACGCTAATCCCAACTCGACGGCACGTTTGCCGAAAAGTCACGGTCTCGCCGCCCGCATTGAGAACTTGAGGCGCAGGCCCGAAGGTTTCTTCTGTCGACTCTGCACGGAAATGATAGAGTCCGCAATTCGTCGCGTCGGCGTTCTCGTCAAACCGCATCAGCCGGAGGCGGTGAAGACCATCTGTCTGCTGATCGAGTGGCTCGCCGCGCGCGGCATCACGCTCGTCACCACGCCGCGCGTCGAGCGTGCCGAGGTCGAGGCGCAGACCGGGTGCGCAATCAGGGTCGTAAGTGACAACGAGTTGGCGGCGAACGTCGATCTGGTGATTGTGCTCGGCGGCGACGGGACGATGATCGCGACCGCGCGGATGCTCGGCGATTATGCAGTGCCGGTACTTGGCATCAACTTCGGAACGCTCGGTTACCTCGCCGAGTTTCGCGTCGAAGAGATGATTCCGACGCTCGAAGGAATCATCGGAGATGGGCATTACTGCCTTGACCGGCGCGTGATGCTGACCGCTGAAATCTATCGTGGCGGCGAGCAACTACTGTGCAACCGTGTCTTGAATGATGTCGTTATCAGCAAATCGGCGCTGGCGCGGATCATTGAGATCGAGACACATCTCAACGGACTTTTCGTCAACACGTTCCGCGCCGACGGACTGATCGTGTCGACTCCGACCGGCTCGACCGCGTACAACCTGTCAGCCGGTGGCCCCGTCATTTATCCGTCGATGAACGCGGTGGTAATCACACCGATCTGCCCGCATACGCTGTCGAACCGCCCGCTCGTCGTGCCGGATGACGCCGAGATCGTTGCGACGCTAAAGACGCCGCGAGAAGAGGTCGCGGTCACACTCGACGGGCAGGTCGGATTCCCGCTCGAAGCCGGCGACCGGGTGGTGATTCGAAGGAGCCGCACCACCTTCAATCTCGTGCAGCCCGCGAACCGAAATTACTTCGAGGTGCTGCGTGGCAAACTCCGGTGGGGGAAATAAAAGTGCTGAGTGCTGAGTACTGACTACTGAGCAGAAGCAGTCTCGCTTAAACTCAGTACTCAGCACTCAGTACTCAGTACTTTGTATCGGAAGCATTGAGGTATCGAAAAATGGTTGATGATGGAAAGAGACGCGGCGTGACGGGCGAGCGGGTGGTGGCGGCGGACGCATACGAGCGTGAACAGGCGACCGACCTCGATGATAAGACTCCCGACCGCCCGCGCGGGATGGCGACGCACACGCGCATCCTGATCGGTTTGATGATCGGCGTCGTCGCAGGCGTATTAACTTACGCGCTGTTCAGTGTTCCTGATCCTAACATCGCGGGGGGCCGAGTCCCGCACCCGAACGTCGAGTGGATCATCAGAAATATCACCGAGCCGGTGGGCGCGCTATTCCTGCGCCTGCTGTTGATGATCGTCGCGCCGCTGGTTTTTGCTTCGCTGGTGGTTGGCGTCGCAGGGATCGGTGACGTTCGTAAACTAGGTCGCGTCGGGTTGAAGTCGTTCGCTTATACCCTCGTCATCTCGGCGATTTCAGTCGTCATCGGATTGACCCTCGCCAACACGGTGCGTCCCGGCGAACGAATTAGCGCCGAGGCCAGTGCGCAACTGCAACAACGCTACGGTTCGGATGCCTCAAAGTCGGTCGAGTCCGCGATTAAGACCGGAGCCGTGCCCGACTCGCCGTTGATGCAGGTCGTGAAAACCATCGTGCCCGTGAATCCGGTGGCGGCGGTCGCATCCGAGACGCCGAACATGCTGCACTTGATGTTCTTCGCGCTCATTCTCGGCATCGCCGCGACTCTGATCCCGGCAAATGTGAGTGCGCCGTTGCTGCGCGGGTTGCAGGCACTTTATGAAGTCTCGGCGAAGATTATTGACATCATTATGAAGATTGCGCCGTTCGCGGTGGCCTGCCTGCTCTTCAATAATACGGCGCGGTTCGGCTTCACACTGCTTGGCGCGCTCGGATGGTTCATGTTGACGGTGCTCGGCGGTCTGGCGCTGCACATGTTCGGCGTTTACTCTCTGTCGCTCTACTTCCTGTCACGCATCTCGCCGATTGAGTTCTTTCGCCGCATCAAGACGGTAATGATTACCGCTTTCTCGACTTCTTCTTCGAACGCCACGCTGCCGACGGCACTGCGCGTGTCGGAGGAAAACTTAGGCGTGCCGCGCGAGATTAACAGCTTCGTGCTGACCGTCGGTGCGACCGCGAATCAAAACGGCACCGCCCTTTATGAAGGCGTGACGATTCTCTTTCTCGCGCAACTCGCGGGCGTCAATCTGTCGCTCGGTGACCAACTCGGTATTACCTACCTTGCCATCCTCGGCGGCATCGGCACGGCGGGCGTCCCGTCCGGCTCGATTCCGTTCATCATCGTGGTGCTCGCTTCCTACAATATCCCGACCGCGCTGATCGCCATCATCCTCGGCGTCGACCGCATCCTCGATATGTGCCGCACGACATTGAATGTCGTCGGCGACCTGACGGCGGCGACCTATGTGGCGCGCTCCGAGGGCTACGAATTATTGAAGCCGCACGATCCGCCGCTGGCCGTTTCAGGCGTGGTCGCGACGGGGCCGACCAGTAGCGAAGCAGCGAAGTAAAAGCGTGCGATGTTTGTTTTGATGTATCGGAATCGTTCTCGAAGATTCTTCCGTATCATCCATTGGATTATCTAAAAGCGCCCATCAGCGTGCCGAAAATCCAGCGTGCGGCCTTCTCCGTTGCATGCGGAAACATATGAATGTGCGCGGAACGCGAGATGCAAGCAACAGAACACTGTCAACTACAAATTCAATTCGATTACGCTGTTATGATCGACGCGGCTCGTCTCTCCGATGAACGCAGATGTCGGTAGATAAGGAAACAGCACCCAATGATCTTTCCGATAGGCGACGACAATACCGGACGCAGGACGACGCCCGTCGTTACTTATCTGTTTATAGCGATCAATGTATTGGTCTTTGTCTTCCTGCAGGGTCTCGGCTCGAACGACGATTTTACGTATCAATTTTCGACTGTGCCGCAGGAGATTGTGACGGGTCGCGATGTCGTGACGCCGGATCGAGCCATCGTCGACCCGGCCAGCGGACAGCGTTTCAGCGCCCCTGGCTTACAGCCGACGCCGGTTTCGGTTTATCTCACGCTCTTGACATCGATGTTTATGCACGGCGGGCTGATGCACTTGTTCGGCAACATGCTTTTTCTGTGGATTTTCGGCGATAACGTGGAGGATGATTTAGGGCCTGGAAGGTATGTGGTCTTCTATCTTTTGACCGGCTTCATCGCGTCGATGTCGCACGTCTTGATGAACACTTCGGGCGCGAATGCGTTAGTGCCAAGCCTCGGCGCATCGGGGGCTATCTCCGGGGTCTTGGGTGGCTACTTGGTGCTCCATCCGCACCGCCGCGTGCGCGTCATCATGCTCCGTGTGCTGACTGAAGTACCGGGATATGTGGCGGTCGGGCTATGGTTCGTGTTCCAGTTAATCAGCGGCATCGGACTGCTCGGCGGCGGCACACAAGAGGGCGGTGTGGCTTACGCGGCGCACATCGGTGGCTTCATCGCAGGGCTGGTGCTGGTCAAGTTTTTCGCACTTGGACGCAACACCGGCGGGACGGGTAAGATCGCGAACGCGTAATGAATTTCTTGCCCGCGAGTTAATGATAACCTCGCAACTTTTTCTTTGGAAATTTGGAATGGAGAAGTGACACAATGGTAACTAATGATGATGTAATCTCGACACTCAATAATTTAATCGAAACATGCAAGGATGGTCAGACGGGTTTCCAGACCGCCGCCGAGGGCGTGAACAATAGCGAACTCAAAACGCTTTTTTACAACTACTCGCAGCAGCGAGCACAGTTCGCCGGCGAGTTGCAAAACGAAGTGCTGCGCCTCGGCGGTGACCCGGAAAAGACCGGCAGCGTCGCCGCTTCTCTGCACCGTGGTTGGATCAACATCAAGTCCGCCGTCACCGGCAAGGACGATGCCGCCGTGATTGCTGAGTGCGAGCGCGGTGAAGATTCAGCAGTCAGTAACTACAAGGACGCGTTGAAGGAGAAAGTGTCCGCTGACATCCGTTCAGTGATTGATCAGCAGTACGCCAAGGTTCAGGAGGCGCACGACCGCATTCGCGCGCTCGACAAAGCCGGCAGTGTCGGCGCTTAAGGTTATAGCCTTTTACAAGTCACAGGGCAGCACGAGGGGCTAGCACTCACCCCCTTCATGATGTCTCGTGACGATCAGTGATAAGAAAATCAACGAGTGCTTTAACATACCAGGAAGAGGAAAAGATCATGGAAAAGAATAGAGGGAAAGTTACCTCAACGCTCATGGCGGCGGGGATGGTTACAGGAATGTTTGTGGCGGGTGGGAGCTTGGCGACAGCCCGGCAGAATACCGGTACCAGCACCACTCAGAACCAAACCACCACCCAGGGTCAGGGTACAAATCAAGATAGTAACCGGAGCACGTCACAGGGCACCGGCCAGGGCACAAGTACCGGTACTGGTCGCAGTACCGGAAGCAGCGCGACAGGTCAGGGCGCAGGTTCCAGCACCAGCCAGAGCGGCTCAATGAGCGCGGGTCAGTCGATGCTGTCATCCGGCGACCGGAAGTTCATGATGGACGCCGCGATGGGCGGCATGACAGAAGTTGAAGCTGGTCGTTTGGCGGCGGAGAAGGGTTCGAGTGACACGGTTAAGAGTATCGGTCAGAAGATCGTTGACGATCACACAAAGGCGAACGACGAGTTAATGCAGTTGGCCGCTTCGAAGGGCGTCACGCTGCCGAAAGAGTTGGACGCCAAGCACCGTGCGATGGTGACAAAACTTTCAAGTCTTACCGGCACTGAGTTTGATCGCATGTACATCATGAACATGCAGAAGGACCACAAAAAAGACATCGCGATGTTCCAGAAGCAATCAGAGCGTGGTCGGGACGCGGACTTGAAGGCGTTCGCTGCCAAGACGCTGCCGGTGCTTCAGGGCCATATGAGCGAGATTGAGGGCGCGCACTCAAGCATGATGGGCGGGTCAAAGAGTTCGTCATCAGGCACGCGCAACACGTCAGGCTCGGGCGCGAACTCTAGCACAACATCCGGCTCTAACTCGACCTCAGGCTCCGGCTCGAATTCGGGTTCAAGCACAACATCAGGCTCCGGGACGACTTCAGGATCGGGCACAACATCGGGGTCAGGTACGACTTCAGGATCGGGCACAACGTCAGGGTCAGGTACGACGACTGGCACAACGACCAGACCTAAGCCGTAAATTCTTGATCACGATAAAACATAAGGGAGCGGCGCTGGAATGGCGACCGCTCCCTTTTTTGTGCGCCTGATAGGGCAAAATAGTTTCTTGATGTAGCGCACTTAGTTTGCTCTCACGCGCTCGCGCCGTTCGGCTTGATCACGATCTTGATGCAGTTGTCGATGCGGTGTTTGAACGTCTCGTACCCGCCCGGCGCTTCGTCCAACGTCAGGCGGTGCGTGATGATAAAGCTGGGGTCAATCTTGGCGTCTTGGATAAGCTGTAGAAGCGGCTTCAGATAACGATGCACATGCGTCTGCCCGGACTTCATGGTCAGACCTTTGTTGACGAATGCGCCCATCGGAAATTTGTCGATCATGCCGCCGTAGACGCCGGGCACTGAAACCGTGCCACCTTTGCGACACACCGTAACCGCTTGCCGCAACACGTTCGGACGATCTGTCGCCAGAAAAGCTGCCGTTTTGATGCGGTCATAAATCGCGCCCATCGATGTGCCGTGCGCTTCCATCCCGACCGCATCCATACACGAGTCCGGACCGCGCCCGCCCGTCATCTCTTTCAAGAGTTCGATCACACCTTTTTCGTCGTTGAAATCAATCACTTCAGCGCCGGCTTCGCGCGCTAAGTTCATGCGGTCTTCGACTGATTCGATTGAAATCACGCGCTCCGCTCCTTGCAGGTAAGCCGACTTGATCGCCAACAGTCCGACGGGACCCGCGCCCCAAATCGCGACCGTATCGCCCGGTTCAATCTGACAGTTTTCCGCCGCCATCCATGCCGTCGGGAAGATGTCGGAGAGGAACAGTACCTTGTCGTCGGGCATCCCTTCGGGAATCTTGACGTGACCGACATCGGCGAACGGAATGCGTAGGTACTGAGCTTGCCCGCCCGCGTAGCCGCCGAGCATGTGCGAATAACCGAAGAGACCTGACGGCGAGTATCCGTAGAGCTTTTCTGCCATCCAGGCGTTCGGATTCGAGTTATCGCATAAGCTGAACAATTCTTTCTTGCAGAAGAAGCAGTTGCCGCATGAGATTGTGAACGGAGTGACGATGCGGTCACCCTTCTTCAAGTTCTTCACTTCACTCCCGACCTCGACCACCTCGCCCATATTTTCATGACCGAGAATGTCGCCTTTCTGCATTGTCGGGATGTAGCCGTCGTAGAGGTGCAGGTCAGAGCCGCAGATCGCCGTCGAAGTGATTTTAATAATTGCATCGCGCGGGTTGAGAATCTTCGGATCAGGAACGCTTTCGACACTAACGCTATTTTTGCCTTGCCAACACAGAGCTTTCATCACATTCTCCTTTGAAAGTGAGTAGTGAACGGTGAACCGCTTTCGGGCCACCACTGTAATTTTGAGAGGGAAAGGAACAGGGTGCCAGAGAGGATGTGTGAAGTCTGTACGTCCCCGCACCGACTCGAAGGAGTGCGAGGACGTATCTTTCGCTCACTCGATCAAGCTGCTGATGGCGAGCACCGATGATGTCCGGTTGATGCCGCGCCGCCCGCTCAGGTAAGATTGCATTCCGCATTCCGCAAGGAGCAATCATCATGTCAGTTACCGAAACCACTCTGCCGCCCGCGAACCAGCAGGGCCTCGATCTTCGTTCGACGTCGCGCGCGGAGATGGCGCTCTGCCCGCTCGACACTTTCCCGTACGAGTTCGTCGGTCGCGAGGTCCGCATCAAGTTCGAGATTCCGGAGTTCACCGCGATCTGCCCGTTCTCTGACTTTCCCGATTTCGCCACCATCCGCATCGAGTACGTGCCGCACGAGCGATGCATCGAGTTGAAGAGTCTCAAGCTGTACATCAATTCGTTTCGTCCGGTAAAGATTTTTCACGAACACGTCATCAACGTCATCCTCGAAGATTTCGTCCGTGCATGTGACCCGCTCCGGGTCGAGATCGAAGGTGATTTCAACATCCGCGGCAACATCAAAACAGTCGTCCGCGCCGGCTATCAACACGGCGACTGGAAGTAAGACCAGACCAACGACGGGCAAGCATCCGGGCGTCGACTTTGCCAGTCGATTGACCGGTCAATAAGTTCAATCATCAGCTGGCTAACAACCAATCATTAACCAGACCGGCATCGATTGAGTCGGTTTCTCGACTAACTCTGCAACCCTCCGGCGTGACCCGTTGACACCACGCCTTTGACGCTTGAGACACACCAATGATGAAACATCTGAAAACGACGCTGCTCACTCTGTTAATCGCATGCGGGTTGATTCTCGCGACGGCAAAGATCATCGACGGAGTGGCGCGTCTCCGCTCCGCATCGGCGATGGCCGCCGGTGCGAAAAGCTTCCTCGCCGCGCTGACGCCTGAGCAGCGCGCGAAAACGGTTTTCGATTTCGCCGACGAACAACGCTATGACTTTCATTTCATCCCGCGCCCGCGCAAAGGACTTCCATTCAAAGAGATGGATGAAAAGCAGCGTCGGCTGGCGCTCGACTTTATGAAGACGGGCCTCAGCCAGCGAGGGTTGACGAAGGCGACGGCGATCATCGACCTCGAACTGGTGCTGCGCGAGTTGGAGAAGAACCCGGTGCGCCGCGACCCGGAGCTTTACTACTTTTCGGTCTTCGGCGCGCCGTCGACGAAAGAGCGCTGGGGCTGGCGCGTCGAGGGGCATCACCTGTCGCTTAACTACACGGTCGTCAACGGCCAGTTCGTCGCGACGACACCCGCTTTCATGGGCACCAATCCGGCGGAAGTCAGGGTTGAGGGGCCGCGCAAGGGCCTGCGCGTGCTCGGCGCGGAAGAGGACATCGCCCGCCAGTTGCTGCGCGCGCTCGACGAGAAGCAACGGGGCGAAGCCATCTTCGAGCAGAAAGCGTTCCCCGACATCATCACGATGGTGGTGAGGAAGGTCGACCCGCTTCAACCCGCCGGCGTGGCCGCCAGCAGTTTCAACGAGCCGCAGAAAAAGCTTCTCAACAATTTGCTGAATGAGTATGCCGCGACGATGCCCGCTGACATCGCGGCGGAACGGATGGGAAAAATGCGTCGTGCCGGAATGGAAAAGATTCGCTTCGGCTGGGCCGGCGGCATCGAGCGCGGCGACCCGCACTACTACCGCGTGCAGGGGCCGACGTTTCTCATCGAGTACGACAACACGCAGAACAACGCCAACCATGCCCACACCGTCTGGCGCGACTTCGACGGTGACTGGGGCGCCGACTTGCTGCGCGAACACTACAAGAATTCATCGCATCATCAGGGCCAACCGGGTAAGCAATAGGGCCGGTACGTTTGACACCGGGGCGCCGCTTCGTTGACCTGGGCAGTAGTAAGATTAACGTGAGCCAAGATGATTCGTGGAATCACCACCACGAATGAAAATCGGTGGCAGCAGGCGTAATCTACGCTCAAGCAGCGACGTGTAGAAGGTCGGTTTAACTTGGTGTTGTACTAAAGCCCGA
>JALZJL010000210.1 GCA_030859785.1 Acidobacteriota bacterium | reverse complement strand
TCGGTGTTTTCGCGCAGTGTCAGGCAGGGGATGCCGAGCGCGGTCGTCTCTTCCTGCAGCCCACCCGAATCCGTCAGCACGAGACGCGCCCCGCTGTAGAGTTGAAGGAAGTCGTGATAGCCGAGCGGTTCGATTAACTTGATGTTCGTCGCGTGTTCGACTCGCCCGCTAAGACCGAACTCTGCGAGGTTGCGCTGCGTGCGCGGGTGTGCGGGAAAGATGATGGGCAGACGCGTCGCGACCGCGTCGAGTGCGTCGAGCAGTCGCGCGAGCGTCGCCGGATCGTCGACGTTCGAAGGTCGGTGCATTGTCAGCACGGCGTAATCGAGACCGTCGACGCCGAGGCGTGCACGGATATCCGAGAGGCGGGCACGCGCCAGTTGTGCGTAGAGCGCGTCGATCATCACGTTGCCGACGAAGCGTATGCGCTCCGGGGGAATGCCTTCGGCGCGGAGGTTCGCGTCACCATCGCGGGACGGCGTGAACAGCAGATCGGCGAGTTGGTCGGTCAGCAGACGGTTAATCTCTTCCGGCATCGAACGGTCGCGGCTGCGCAGTCCCGCCTCGACATGCGCCACACGGACACGCAGCTTCGCGCACACCAGCGCGCACGCGAGCGTCGAATTGACATCGCCGACGACCACCACCCAATCGGGCCGTTCGGCGACGACCACCGGCTCGAACATCTGCATCACCGTCGCCGTCTGGACGGCATGCGTGCCGGAGCCGACGCCGAGATGCACGTCCGGTTCCCGCAACCCCAAATCGTGGAAAAACGCACCCGACATCCGCGCGTCGTAGTGCTGGCCCGTATGCACGATGAGTGGCGTGAACTCGCGTCCGCGCCGCTTCATCGCTTCGACAATCGGCGCCACCTTCATAAAGTTTGGCCGCGCCCCGACGACGTTGATAACTTTCAGCATGGAACAGTTTTGAGTTTTCAGTTTTGAGTGTTCGGCACTCAATTTCTAACTCCTGGCTTCCGGTTCCCGGCTCCCAACTGAAAACTGAAAACTATCTACAATCTGATGACGCGCGCGTGGCTGGCGCGGCGCACGTCGCCGCTGAGTGCGTTGCGGGTATCGACAACAACCGGAGCGAGGTCGGTGACTCGCCGGTAATCAATGTCGCTGTGGTCGGTGACGATCACCACGCAGTCCGACTCGCTCAGTTCGTCGTCCGTCAGCGCCACCGACTGCAGCGGTGTCGCGTCATTGCTTTGAGTGTGCGCGTCGTGGAAATCGATTTCGGCGACGAACGGATCGTGATAGCGAACCTCCGCACCCTTTGCGCGCAAGCGGTCGATGATCGACAGCGCTGGACTCTCGCGCACGTCGTTAATATCCTTTTTGTACGCGACGCCGAGCAGCAGCACGCGCGCCCCCCTCAGCGCCTTACGCTCGTCGTTCAACCCGTCGGAGATCAACTGCACGACATGCTCCGGCATCCGCGAGTTGACCTCTTCGGCCAGGCTGATGAAGCGCGAGTCGAACCCGTGCTGCCGCGCTTTCCACGACAAGTAATGCGGGTCGAGCGGAATACAGTTATGCACGTAAATGCCATACGAGGTGGCAAAGGTGTGTGTCTTCCCGACCTCAAGCGAGTAGACCGCCGCCCGTCCCGTCTTAGTCTCCACGCTTTTAACCGGCACGGTGACGAGATCACCCGTGAACTTAAAGGTGCGACCATGCGCGGCTCGCTTGCTGTCTCGCAGGTAGTTATCAATTTTTTCTGCCTTCACGCCGAGAAACCAATTCTGTAAGCGTGAGACTTGTTCGCGCCCTTTCATCGCAAGGTGTGGTTTGCTCTTTTTGATGGTCGGCAGGAAGCCGAGACTTTGGAGCAGGTAGAGCGTCTGCTGGAAAAGCTCGGCGCTACTGCTGAAATACCCGACCTCGACGGAGACGTTACTGTGTGTGAAGGCGCGCCCATCCTTCACGTAACTGGATCGTCCCGGTGCCAAATAAACATCGCCATCACCCCTGAACAATCCTTTCAATAACTCGATGCGGTGCCCCACGGACGCATTGAATAACACATCCGGCACGCGCATGTTGTGCGAGGCGTGACCGCAACGCAGGATTTCGAGCAACTCGCCAAACAGTCTGGAGCCGACGCGAATGTGCGCGGCGCGGTCGATCTTTGAGAAGTGCAGGGACGTGCCCAGACCCAGTCCATCTTTTAGTAAGCGGCGCACATCAGCGATGTATTCATGCTCCGCGGCGTTGAAAGTGAAACGCACACGCCGGAGTCCGCGCTCGTCGCTGCTACATCCTTCGGCAAGATAGTAGCCGACAAGCCGTGCTAGGTCGCTGGTCAGGCGGACGACCGCCGGAAAGCTTGTTTGGCTCGGCCCTTTTCCGGTCAGCAGTTCTAATTTTTCGTGAGGCAGCGAGAGGAGGCCCGATCTCTCAAGCTCCAGATAGACAGACGCCGGGAGACGATTCAACCGTAGATGATCGTGCGTCACGCCGGGTTGACAGCGGAGCGTTTGGGCGAACTGTCGCCAGGCGCCGTCAATGATGCGCACGCCGACTCCTGTAAGTTTGTCCGGCGGGAGCATCGCGAGCATGTCTATGATGGGGCTGTCGACCTCGGCCACGGCACCACCGGCGACGGGGGGCGGCAGGTAATGCACCGGGAGCCGGTCGCCGGGCTGTAAATCTTTAGCGAACTTTTCCACCACCTGGTCGCCGACGCAAACCAACAATGGGTGACGGTCGGTCACGGTGAGGTGACGGTTGTCGCTCGTTGCGAATGTGACCAGCGCGCCCTCGTACTCACGCCTGAACAGGTAATCGACCGGCTGCCAGGTCGGCGTCTGCGTCTCCGTGTCGAGTGACAGTGCTTTCAAATCGGGCTGGTAGATGACTTCGGTTTGACGTCCGACATTGAACTTTCGAACTCTCTTTTTGTTCGACTGTTCCTGAAATAAATTCTCCAGCTTGATTAGACGCCGCGCGCCGTCCTCTTCAACGACCACCGTCTCGTCGCCGACGACGCAGTGCCCACCGATGCCAGGGCCGGGATAGAAAGCCATGAAGCCGAACGGCTTGGTCGCCGCCGCGCGGATCACCTCCCACGTGTCGATGTTCAACGCATAGCAGAGGCGCGCCATCTCGTTTGCCATCCCGATGTTGACCGCGCGGAAGGTGTTCTCCAACAGCTTGGCCGCCTCGGCGACGCGCGCCGCGCTGACGGCATGCACCTCTTTGACGATCCGCCCATAGAGCATCGCCGCCACCTCGGTCGAGTCTGGCGTGCAGCCGCCGACCACCTTCGGGATGTTGTGCGTGTGGAACTGCGGGTTGCCGGGGTCGACCCGCTCCGGCGAGAAGGCGAGCAGGAAATCTTCATCGAGCTTCAGCCCGGTCTCTTCGAGTATCGGCAGCAGCACCTCGTCGGTCGTACCGGGATAGGTCGTCGATTCAAGGATTACCAGTTGTCCGCTTCGGAGACGCTTCTGAATCTCCCCAGCCGCCGCGAGGATGTAAGAGATGTCCGGTTCTTTGGTTTTCCTGAGCGGTGTCGGGACGCAGATGATGATCGCGTCGCACACCGCGAGGCGGTCGAAATCGGTGGTCGCCGCGAGGCGCTTCGCATCGACTAACTCGCGGACAGCCGCCGATGGTACGTCGCCGATGTACGATTCGCCGCTGTTAATCCGCGCCGCTTTTGACTCATCGACTTCAAAGCCGGTGGCAGTGAAGCCGTGATGCGCGAACTCGACAGCCAACGGAAGGCCGACGTAGCCGAGGCCGATGACGCCGACGTGGGCACGATTCGTCTCGATCAATTCTGTTAGTTTTTCTTTCGCCATATTTTAAGATTCGGAGAGTCGTTGGGTGGATTCTGAATCACCGCGCATTTAAGGAGGCAGCCCGCGGTTGGAGCTTTTAAGCAGTCAAGACTATGGGAGCATCGCGCCGGGTGTCAAGCGAGCAATCCGTGCGGGTCACGGAGACGGCACAGCGATCAGATCAGCAGAAGTACGCCGCGTCACGAATCCGAAAGTCTTGACACGGGCGGCGATGCACGGACAACATACGCCTGCCTTTCGACTCCGAACTTCATATTCTGAAACGTCCTTCGATTCCAATTCGGACTCTGTATGAAACCAGAAACAGAAGCGCGCGCGCCGGAGCATCTGCAACGCGGCCTCGGCCCGCTCGACGCGACGATGATCGTCATCGGCTCGATGATCGGTTCCGGCATCTTCATCACGTCCGCCGAATCTTCGCGGCTCGTCGGCGCACCCGGCTGGCTGCTCGCGGCGTGGGCGCTCGCCGGCGTGCTGACCATCACCGGCGCGCTCTCGTGCGCCGAACTCGCGGCGATGATGCCACGTGCCGGCGGACAGTATGTCTTTCTGCGCGAGGCATACGGAGCGACGACCGGATTTCTTTTCGGGTGGGCGCTGTTTCTCGTCATCCAGACCGGGACGATTGCGGCGGTCGCCATCGCTTTCGCAAACTTCATCGGCGTGCTGACCGACAGTGTTTCGGCGACCGGCTTTATCATCGCGCCAATCACTTTCCCCGGCGGTCGCTACGCGCTCAGCCTTTCGACGCAGCAACTC
>JALZJL010000197.1 GCA_030859785.1 Acidobacteriota bacterium | reverse complement strand
CAGTTGGAGAAGTATGGTGATTCATATTCCCCATCATGCAACCATCAAGCGATGGTTGTGAATCTGGCGCCCTTGCTCACACTAAACGCCTGATTTCAAAGAACTTTTATTTGCACCAGCTTCAAGTTATATACGGCGTATGAAACAAGTTGAAAATGAATCGCCTCGCGTCGCGCCGCCACTCGGCGACATGAGCGCGGAGGAGTTCCGGCGTCACGGCTACCAAATCATTGACTGGATCGGCGATTACCTGACGCGCGTCGAAGAGTTTCCGGTGCTCGCGCAGGTTACGCCTGGGGAATTAGCGTCGAAACTCCCGGCCACAGCCCCCGCGCACGGCGAAAGTATGGAAGCGATTCTCGCGGACGTTGATCGCCTTATCGTGCCCGCGCTGACGCATTGGAATCACCCCTCCTTCTTTGCCTACTTTTCCATTTCTTCGTCCGCGCCGGGCATCTTCGGCGAGTTGCTTGCGGCGGCATTCAACGTCAACGGGATGTTGTGGCGGACATCGCCTGCCTCGACCGAGATGGAACAGGTCGCTCTCTCCTGGCTGCGCGAGATGATGGGACTGCCGGCGGAGTTCGACGGCATCATCTACGACACGGCGTCGGTCTCGACGATGCACGCGATTGCGGCGGCCCGCGAAGCGCTCGATTTGAAGATTCGCGAGGACGGGATGAGCGGTCGCGCCGATTTACCGCCCCTGCGCGTTTACTGTTCGGAGCAGGCGCATTCGTCAATCGAGAAGGCGGTCATCACTTTGGGACTCGGCCAACGCGGCTTGCGTAAGATTCCGATTGACGCGGAGTTTCGGATGGACGCGGACGCGCTCGCGTTGGCGGTCGAAGAAGATTTGCGCGATGGGATGATTCCCTTCTGTGTCGTGGCCACGGTGGGCACAACTTCGACGACGAGCATTGACCCGGTGCCCTCCATCGCCGACGTTTGCGAGCAACACAAACTGTGGCTGCACATCGACGCGGCCTACGCCGGATCGGCGGCGGTCGTGCCGGAGATGCGAAACATTCTCGACGGTAGCGCACGTGCCGACTCGGTCGTCACCAATCCGCACAAGTGGCTGTTTACGCCGATTGATTTGTCAGTGCTGTACTCGCGCCGGATGGATATTCTGCGTCGCGCATTTTCGCTGGTGCCGGAGTATCTGCGCACCGGCGAGGCCGAGACCGTTCGCAACCAGATGGACTACGGCATTCAACTCGGACGCCGCTTCCGCTCGCTGAAGTTGTGGATGGTGATGCGCTACTTCGGGCACGAAGGACTCGCCGCGCGCATCCGCGAGCACTGCCGCCTCGCGCGCCTGTTCGCCGGATGGATCGAAGAAGCAGACGGTTGGGAAGTGCTCGCGCCCGTGCCGTTCGCCACCGTCTGCTTTCGCGCCTGCCCGATGACCGCGGGCGAGACGGAAGAAGCACGCGCCGCGCGACTCGACGATCTGAATGAAAAAATTATGAACGCCGTCAACTCAACTGGCGAAGTGTTCCTCTCGCACACACGACTCCACAACGTTCTCACGCTACGCCTCGCCATCGGCAACATCCGCACCGCCGAAGTCCACCTCGAACGCACTTGGCAACTACTACAACGCGAAAGTGCGGCGCGCTAGAGTGCTCCGTGCTACACGGTCGCGGCTCATGTTAATCTGCCCATCGGTTGACCGTGGTATTCAAACTGCTTCCCCAAATTATTGAGAGGAGGACAAACATTCGATGCTGACACACATCGTCATCTGGAAGTATCGCGCGGAGATCGACACCGAGGTGCGCGAAGAACACGTAGAGATGCTGCGTCGCCTGTCGTCGTTCATCCCGGAGGTCGAGCGTCTGTCGGTCGGCTCTGACGTGCTCGGCCTCCCGCGCTCGTATGACACCGGCCTCGTCGCCGTGTTCCGCGACCGCACCGCGCTCGACGTCTACACCATCCACCCCGAACACATCAAGGTCGCCGACTTCGGGCGCGGCATCAGCGAGCACGTCGCGTCGGTTGATTTCGAGAGCGAAGACTAAACGGTGTGATTCCGGCGACGGAGTTTTTGGTGAGCGGTGAAGGCTTCCCGAACTCCGCGTTAAAAGATGGTGGTGTGATGAAACGTTGGAAGAAAGTCGCGCTCGTTCTGTTGCTGCTGGCCGCGCCGCTGTCGCAGACGCCGTTTATCTACCGCCGCTACACGCTCGGTCGCTTGCAGGCATCGATCAACTCGCTTAACGCCCAACACGCTCCAGCTAACATTGATGACCCGTACATTGATTACAAGGGCGTGATGCATGTCCACTCACACCTCGGCGGTCACAGCACGGGAACATTTGATGAATTAATCGCGGCGGCTAAATCGAACCAACTGTCGTTCGTCGTGATGACGGAGCACCCGGCGCGGCACGTCGACACGATGGAAGCGACGCTGAAGGGCACGCACGATGGCGTGCTGTTCATCAACGGCAGCGAGTTAAATCCTGTCGCCAGCGACCGCTTGTTGATCGTGCCGGGGATGCGCCCGGTTGAATCGACCGATGCTTCCGCCACACAGCAGGCCATCGACCACGCCAAACGCGACGGCAATCTGGCGTTCGTCGCTTACCCGGAGCAACGTCGCAGTTGGGACGTCTCGGGCTATGACGGCATCGAGGTCTACAACCTCTATACCAACACCAAACAGATTAGCTATGCGCGGCTCTTGTTGGACGGCCTGTGGTCTTACAGCAGTTACCCGGAACTGTTGTTTGCGACTTTTTATCAAAGGCCGCACGGCAATCTGAAAAGGTGGGATGAGTTGATGGTCGCCGGGAATCGACCACTGATCGCGATTGCCGGAAACGACGCCCACTCAAATGTCGGACTCAGCCTGCAACATCTCACCGGCGAGAAGATTCTTCAGTTAAAGCTCGACCCATACGAGCGCAGCTTTCGCATCGTCCGCATGCACGTGTTGGTGGAGCGTGGGCGGCAGGCATTAAGCACCGGAGTGAACACCGGTGTGAGTACTGAAGTGATTCTCGCAGCGTTGGCACGCGGTCACTGCTTCATTGGCTTCGATCTGTTCGGCGATACAAGCGGGTTTCGCTTCACCGCCCACAACGGCGCGGGGCGGAGCGTGATATTGGGCGACCAGATCGAGATGACACAGGGTGCCGCGGTACGCTTGAGCGTCACGACGCCGGTGCCGGCCCGCATGGTCTTCTTCAGAAATGGCGGCGTGATTTATGAAGAGAGAGAGGCGACGAGGAAGGAGTTGATCGTCACCGAGCGCGGAGCCTACCGCGTCGAAATCTATCTCGATCAACTCGGAGAATTGCTGCGCGACCGGCCCTGGATCATCTCGAACCCGATCTTCGTTAAGTGAGCGCGGAACTTACTTCAGAGCTGATGGCGAGTTGCCATCGGGTACCACTCGGTCGCCTTCACTTCGAACAATCAGAATTTGGTAGTGGCTCAGTCAGGGGAGACAAAAACAGGCCGCCGATTGACGCGGATGAACGCGGATCAAAAACCCAATTGATGGAATCGGCGTGTCTCCGCGTTCATCCGCGGCTCATCTCCCGGCCTTTGGGCCTCTATCCGGAATTTTTGTGGCCTACAAAGACGTTGCCCTCCGAGGGAGTAAACCCTGGAGGGCATTATCCTGAACCGAAAGCTCGATTCATTATTTTGGGAGCGGTGCGTACGACACCGAACTAACTGTAGAGAGTCGAGTATTGACACTACTCACGCGGACGGTTCCAAGTAATTTTAGGAAAAGCGCGTGTACAGCCTCCTTAACTGTTATCCAAGTGAAACGGATTCTAAGCCGCGCGCCCTCGCTTGTCAACACTCACTTTGACCGTTTGCGAAGGATACAATAACCCACGCAAATCAAGGTTTTGCGATGAATCATGATGTAGCTTGATTCCTATCCTTGGAAGTCGAAAGGATATTTGTTCAAAGTGAGCAACTAAACTTCCGCTGATTAAGCTTTGTCACCGGAAAGCGCGGCAAGATCGGCGACCAGAGTGATTAATGCGTCTGGTCCAATCGGCTTTGCGACGTGTACTTGAAAGCCGGCTTGCAGGGCTTTGGTCCGCTCGTCAGCGCCGGCGTAGGCCGTCAGTGCGGCAGCCGGGAGGCGTCGCCCGCGTTCTGTTTCCATCAGACGCACGCGGCGGATCAATTCGTATCCGTCCGCCCCCGGCATCCCGATATCGCTCACCAACACATCGGGCCAGGCGTCGACCAGCGCCGCGAGCGCCGCGTCGGTCGAGTTGACGGCGGTGACTTCGGCCCCGTGCTGCGTCAACACGCGCGCGAAGTATTGACAGGTGTCCAGCTCGTCTTCAGCGACCAGCACCCTCACCCCAGCTAACGGCATCCGCGGCGCTACGGACGACGAGTCCGACGGCGGCTCCGTCAACACCGCAACCGCGCGGCCTCCACGCGGCGACGCCTCTCTTCTCACGCCGACGCCATCCGCCGACGCCACGAGCGGAAGATCAATCACGAACGTTGCGCCCGTGTTAACGCCCGCGCTTTCGGCGCGCACCTTACCGCCGTGTAACTCGACCAAGTGGCGGACAATCGCGAGTCCCAGGCCGAGTCCCCCGTGTCGTCTGGTGGTCGAACTGTCGGCCTGACGAAAGCGGTCGAAGATGTATGGCAGGAAGTCCGGGCTGATGCCCTGTCCGGTGTCGCTGACGTTAATGCTGACGGACGCCGCATCGCGCTCAATCCGCACATCGACGCGCCCGCCCGGCGGCGTGAACTTGACGGCGTTGGAGAGTAGATTCCACACCACCTGCTGCAAGCGGTCAGGGTCGCCCGACACGATGCTGTCCGGGTATTCGAGCGCCGCATTGATCTCCAGGTCCTTGGAGGCCGCCGCCGGACGCACGACGTCAACCGCTGCCGCGACAACCAAATCGAGCCGCACCGGGCGCACGTCGAGGCGGAATTTGCCGGTCACGACGCGCGAGACTTCGAGCAGTTCGTCGACCAGACGCGCTTGCAGATGCGCGTTACGCTCAACCACTTCCAGGGCGTGCATCGTCTCCGCCGCGTCGAGTTTTTCGGTGCGCATCAACTTCGTCCAACCTAACACCGCCGTCAACGGCGTCCGTAGTTCGTGCGACAGGGTGGCGAGGAATTCATCCTTGATGCGGTTCGACTCTTCGGCGACGGTGCGCGCTCCCGTCTCTCGCTCAAACAGGCGGACGTTCTCAATCGCCACCGCCGCCAGGTTGGCCGCCATCTGTAGCGCCGTCGCGTGCTGTTGCTGGTACGCTGCGAGTTCGTAACTCTGAACTTCGATAGTGCCGATGATGCGTCCCATCACTGCCATCGGCACGACGAGCGATGAGTTGGGGAGCGGGCCATCGGGCGGCCCGATACTGACTACGGGGACGTTCTGAGGACGTGCCTGGTAATCACCAGTGAAGACGGCCACCCCGGTGCGGACGGCGCGGCTGTTCGGGCCTTCGGCGGTGATCGGCATCGGCGGCAGCAACGAGACATCCACCTCCTCGCCGTCGCCCCAGGCGTACACCGCGGTGCGCACGTCCCGCACGGCGTCATACAACGAGATGAAGATACCAATGCACGGAACCGAGGCGCACGCGAAGTCGCGTAACGCGGCGAAGATCGTGGCGAGGTCACGCGCCGCGCCGAGCACCTGAGCAAGCGTCGCGATTCTTTCGACCAACTGTCCGTAATCGGCGAGAGCGCGTTCGTCACTTTCGCGGATCGCGGCCTCCGTCAGCTTACGCGCGGTGATGTCGGTGACGAGCACGACGACGCCGTTGATCTGCCCGCTGGCGCCGATGAGCGGAGCGGTCGAGATGCTGATCTCGACGGGCGTTCCGTCCTTCCGCTGCCGGCGCGTTTCGTAGCCGGAAAAGACTTCGCCCTGTAAGGCGCGGCGATGGTTGTTAAGGAACTCTTCCGTCTTGTCTTCGGGAACTGTCGGTAACAGCCTTCCGATGACTTCATCCGCACTCCAGCCGTAGATGTTTTCGGCAGCCGGATTCCAGGTTTTGACGATGCCTTGATAGTCGAGCGTGACGATGCCGAGCGGGGCCGCGCGGATCACGGCCTGCAACGTCTGGTTGGATTCCCGCAAAGCTTCCTCGGCCAGTTTGCGCTCGGTGATGTCGGTGCAGACGCCGACCCATTCGCGAATGCGCCCGCCGTCGTCAACGACGGGGACGCCGCGCGCAGCGAAATAGCGATACCCGCCTTCGCTCACCCGTATCCTATATTCATTCTCATACAGGTGGCGGTTGCCGGTCGCTTCAGCCCAAACCTTTCTGGTGCCATCACGGTCATCCGGGTGCAGCGCGTCGAGCCAGCCCCAGCCGCGCACCTCTTGCTCGCTCTGGCCGGTCAGTTCGCGCCACTGCGGCATATCCTGCACGCGACCCTCGGCGTCCGTCATCCACACCACCTGTGACGTGGCTACGACCAATGAGCGGTAGCGTTCTTCAATCTCGCGTTGCGCACGCAAAAGCCTCTCAAGATTGGCGACGGCTTGCTCTGCGGTGAGAGTTGAGAATTCTTCAGGAGACATGAGGATTTTTCACGTCCTATCGTCGCCGGACACACGCGTGCCGGAGCGGGTATATCAACGAGTTGTTAATCGGGTTGCTAGATTTAATACAGCCAACCGAAAACTCAAAGGTTTGCCTTCTTAGGTAGTAGTTTCTACTGACCTCTAACAGGTAGTATCAGACAAAATAAACTCCGGCATGTGTTCCACGAATCGCAAACCAAGAGTTTGTTTGTACATCACGCGAGGCTGGATTGAGCTTATCAAAAGCGAGGCTGGAGCTTAGATACTTTCGGAGTTTGAAGATAGATAAACCCTGCTACATCAAAATCCGAAGCTTGCATCAAATTGAAGTCTGGTAATCAGCTAACAGCAGGTCGGCGTGCAAAAGTTATCAGGCCGCCATCCACCGCGAAGCGCTCCCCCAAGACACTTCGTGGCGACCAGCGGCCTAATAAGTTTTCCTCAATGGTTGTGACTGGCAATGCCTCTATTTCCCCGAAAGAGTCACTGTTCAGTCTGTTCAAGCCAGTAAAAGCCTCCCCCAAAGCTTTCACCTACTTCACATCAAGGAGTTCCAGCCGATAACACCTAATCACCCATCTTGATATCTCTCACGTTGCAGCCTGTTTGCAACGGTCGTACCACAAACGTTACGCAGGTAAACAAATGTAATTTGTAATATGAAAGCGATATAAACATTGCGTTCTATGCATTATTGATGGGTCGAGCATAATCTCTTTCACAGAATTAGCATAAAACAAAACGTACTTCATCAATACTGATTGCAGAAGAAACGTGGAAAGATTTCGTTCACCGTCTATCGGTATTGCCTCGACCCATCCGATAGCTCGTGCCTCTATATGGAAGCCACACCAAGATTCGGATTCGGTAGTTGGTTCTGCCCGCCTTTTTACAAGGCGAATGGCTGAACAGCGAGTCGGTATCTTGGTGTGTTCTGCATATAGCTCTCGCCTTCTCTGTCATGGGAGCAGGCGGAACAATACTTGCTGCATGGCGGCTGCGAACTTGAAGCAACAAGAAAAGTGTTCTGAACCTGGTGACTTTAGCGTTCGAGTGTACGAGTTGAGATGTTTGCAAAATGTCAGTCACACTTTCGTTACTGGTTGAAGACCAAGAGAGTCAGTCAAAACTTTGTAGGGGGAAATGATAATTATGGCGACAACACACACAGCAGTCGGGTCGAGTCAGCGGACGCGAACCGATAACACGCAGATGGAATCAGCGGATAAGGCCGAGTCCTTGATTCGCACGATTGATGCATCAACCAAAGAATCGACGGGCATCAGTCTGTTTCATATTTTGACGCTCGGCTCGATTGGCGCGTCGTTGGCTCTCTTCTTCTCCGGCAACCGTCAGGCGGGGATTTTCGTCGGCCTCTGGCCTCCGACATTCCAGGCGTTGAAGTCTGTTGCCGATACCAACAAAGAGAATCGAAAGGTGTAATCTCGCTTTCACGCGCGACATTCAGATTAAGACGGGAGCGCATATGCAACTATGCAGCTCCCGTTTTTACTTCACACTCCTTCGTACCTCTCCACATAACCTGTAGAAACCCACGCCCTTGACTGCGTATAACAACTGTCATAATCTCCGGCTCTCCGCATGCCGATTGAGAAATTGAGCGGCAGTCACGACCGTGTGCCGGTCTCTTTTCATTTCACACCAGGTTGAGAATCTGATTATGCCAACAGATAAATACGAGCCACGCCCCGAACATAAATTCACTTTCGGACTCTGGACGGTCGGCAACCGCGGGCGTGACCCGTTCGGCGACGCCGTGCGCGAGACTCTGCCACCCGTCGAAGCCGTCCGCATGCTCGCTGAGGTTGGGGCTTGGGGAGTCAACTTCCACGACAACGATCTGGTGCCGATTGACGCGACGCCGAGCGAGCGCAATCAGATCGTGCGCGATTTCAAAAGCGCCTGCGAGAAAAACGGCATCACGGTGCCGATGGCGACCGTCAACCTGTTCTACGACCCGGCGTTTCGTGACGGAGCATTTACCGCCAACGATGCGGAGGTGCGCGCCTATGCAGTGCAGAAGACGATGCGCGCGATGGAACTCGGCGTGGAACTCGGCGCAAAGATTTTCGTGCTGTGGGGCGGGCGCGAAGGCACCGAGACGGACGCCTGCCGCCGACCCGATGAAGCGGTCAAGCGACTCCGCGAAGCATTGAATTATTTATGCGAGTATTCCGAGTCGCAAAGCTACGGTTATCGCTTCGCGATGGAAGCGAAGCCGAACGAGCCGCGCGCCGATATTTACATGCCAACCACGGCAGCCTACCTCGCATTGATCGCGACCCTCGACCGCCCCGACCTGGTCGGCGTCAACCCGGAAGTCGCGCACGAGCATATGGCGGGCTTGAACATGACGCACGCCGTCGCGCAGGCGTGGGAGATGGGCAAGCTTTTCCATATCGACCTCAACGATCAACTCCCCGGTCGCTACGATCAGGATTTGCGCTTCGGCTCCGCCAACCCGCGCGCCGCATTTTGGTTGGTGAAGTTCCTCGAAGATGTGAAGTACGATGCCCCGCGCCACTTCGACGCGCACGCCTATCGCACCGAAGATTACGAGGGCGTTAAAGATTTCGCGCGCGGCTGCATGCGGACATACTTGATCCTCAAAGAGAAAGCCGCGCAATGGAATGCCGACCCGGAGATTAAGGCAATTATGGCCGGCCTTGACGAAATGAACAGCGGCGCGCCCGCCATCGGCAAGTTCAACAAAGAGCAGTCCACCGCGCTACTCGCGCACAACTTCGACCGTGCGGCACTGGCCGCGAAGAAACTCCCTTACGAGCGCCTTGACCAACTGACGATGGACATTCTGCTCGGCGTACGCTAATCGTCGATGGAAGGGCAGACTGGACAGCGGTCTAACGCCAGTCCGCTGCTTTGAGGCGGCACTCGTTACCATCGTGCACGGCCTGACAAGTCAGCCCTGCGAATTCGTTCAAGCAACGTCGGCATGTGCGCTTCAATGTCATCGCGTGCGAAAAGAAAATCATGACTTTCACCAAGATACGGGATACGCATCGACCGATGCGTCTGCTGCACTTCCTGTTCGCACTGCTCGCGTTGGTGTGTGCCACGCCCTCGACGCTCGGCGCGGCATCCGGTTCTGCCGTCCAGAGTAGGGTCAAGGGGAATGTGCGCATCGCGAATGACTTTCCGGGGGCTGACCTCGGCGCGAAGATCAACGCGGCGGACAAGGCCCTCGGCGGCGCCGGCGGCGAGGTGTGGGTGAAAAACGGCGGTACGATCACCACCCAGGTGATCATTAACTCAGGTCATAAACTAAGATTCTTCGCCGGTGTCTACAAGATAGAAACGGAGCTTTTGTGGGAAGGGGCGATTCTCCTTAAGTCGCGGACAGAGGTCACCGGGCCAGGCTGGGACACAATCATCGTCGAGCCATCGAAGACCGGCTGGATCGTCTTTCAGTCATATGAAGATGCCCGGTCACAGCCTGTGCATAGCGGAGCCGACACAGACATTCGCATCACCAATCTTCAAATCAGAGGGGCCAACCCGGCGGTTGAAGGAGGGGTGCGCCAGACACTCGCCCTCGGCAATTGCCGTCGCTGTCACATCGAAGGCGTCTGGCTCAACCAGACAGGCGTCATCGGCGTTCAGGCCGGAGGTAACGCATCCAAAGGCAATTTCGCTGATACAGTGACGATTCGAAAGAATCTGTTTACAAGCGTCGCCAGTCAGGCCGCGGCGGTCGTTAACGGACGCAACGTCATCATCGACGAAAACACGTTTCGAGACTCCGGGCGTGTAGGCGCGAACATGGGCATGACGGCCATCGACCTTGAGCCTAATGATTCGTCCGACATCATCCAGAATATCAAAATCACAAATAATGTGATCGACTCGCGCCGATCAGGCTTTCTTCACGGCAATGGGATTCTGGTGCAGAACGGCCCCCGCACATTACGCTTCGGTCCTGTATTGGTGCAGGGCAATACCGTTATTGGCGGCAACCTGACAAACGCTGAAACCGGCAACATCGCGTCCGGCATTTACATCACCAGCAGCACTCAGGATGTCGAGGTCGCCAACAACATCGTTCGCCGGGTGGGGCACTCAGGCATCCGGCTTGAAAATTCCACGCGCAACTATGTTCACGGCAATACCCTCGTCTCGACCGGGTCAGGCGGCATACTTTCTTTCGAAATCATCAACACGACTGACTCGCGAATCTTCGACAACGTTGTGACCATCGACCCCGGTTCGCTCGCCGCGACAAAGGTCATCCAAGAGATGGGGACATCCCAGGGCAACACTTACCGTGGGAACACCGACGGCAATACGGCCCTCTCTCCGATCACTCTCGGTAAGAGCAAAATACTCCCAAGGTGATGAGCATCGAAAGCCGCGGTCGGCAACCCATATCAATTTCGTCAGAGAAAGTTTGATCACCTGCGACTGATTATGCAAAAACACATAACCTGTCTCGCGAAGCGCGGCGCTCGATCCGTTAGAGGCGGGGCCGCCACGATATTGTTGGTACTTCTTCCTCTGCTTCTCCCGCAAAGCTTCGCGCTCGCTCAAACCGACTGGCCTTTTGTCGGCGGCGATCAGGGACGGATGCGTTACTCGACGCTGAATCAGATCAACCGGAAGAACGTCAAAAATCTGCGAGTAGCGTGGACGTTTCACACCGGTGGTCTGCTGCCGAAGGTTAACTCCGCGATTCAATGCACGCCGGTCGTGGTCGAAGGCGTGATGTACGTGACCTCGCCGGACACGCAGTTGATCGCGCTCGACGCCGCGACGGGACGCGAACGTTGGAGATTTAATCCGCAGCGAATTGCGAAGTGGCGCTACCTGTACAACCGCGGCATCGCGTACTGGTCGGACGGACAAACCGGCGGGACGCGGCGCATCCTGCTCGCGATTCCGGACGGACGGCTCTACTCGCTCGACGCGCGCACCGGCAAACCCGACCCGGATTTCGGGAAGCAGGGCGCGGTCGAGTTGCGCGCCGGGATCGAGCGGGATTTGGCCGATCTAACATATGGGGTAACGGCGGCGCCGGTGATCTTCGAGAATTTAGTGATCCTCGGATTTTCGGTCGGCGAAGGACACGTCTCGGCACCCGGCGATGTGCGTGCCTTCGATGTGCGGACGGGCACAGAGTCCTGGCGGTTTCACACCGTCCCGCAACCCGGCGAGTTCGGGCACGAGACGTGGCCGGGCCAGTCCTGGCGTGACCGCGGCGGGGTCAACGCCTGGGGCGGCTTGAGCGTAGACGCAAAACGCGGTCTCGTGTTTGCGGGACTCGGCTCGGCGGCCTTCGATTTTTACGGCGGCGACCGGCCCGGTGACAACCTCTTCGCGAACTCGGTCGTCGCCCTCGACGCGCGCACCGGCAGACGCGAGTGGCACTACCAACTCGTGCGCCACGACGTGTGGGATTACGACCTGCCGACGCCGCCGAATCTCGTCACCGTGACGCATGACGGAAAGCGGCGCGAGGCCGTCGCGCAGGTGACGAAGACCGGCTATGTTTTTCTGTTCGACCGCGTCACCGGCCAGCCGCTCTTTGAAATCCGTGAGCGACACGCGCCGCAATCGGACGCGCCGGGCGAACAGACCTCGCCGATGCAAGTCTATCCGGTCAAGCCGGCGCCGTTCGTCAGGCATGGGTTCTCTGAAAAGGATGTGACCGACATCTCGCCCGCCGCGCGCGAGTTTGTCCTAGTGAAGATGAAGACGATGCGCTCCGGCCCGATCTTCACGCCGCCGAGTGTCCGCGGGACGATTCAGATGCCGGGGCTGCACGGCGGCGCGACCTGGTCGGGCGCGTCGTTCGACCCGACGACCGGGTTGCTTTACATCAACGCCAACGACATGCCGTGGCAAGTGTTCCTGACTCCTGCCACGCCCGACAAAAACTTTAAGTTCGCGGCGCGCGGCATCGGCTGGCTGACTGACAAGGAAGGCTATCCGGCGGCCAAGCCACCGTGGGGAACTCTAAACGCGATTGACCTCAACCGCGGCGAGATCAAATGGCAGGTGCCGCTCGGCGAGTATCCGGAACTCATCGCGCGCGGCCTGGCGCCGACGGGCACTGAGAACTTCGGCGGAAGTTGTGTCACCGCTGGCGGACTCATCTTCATCGGCTCGACTCGCGACGAAAAGTTTCGCGCCTTCGATAAAGCGACTGGCAAAATATTGTGGGAGCACAAACTGGAAGCCGGAGCGTACGCCGCACCGAGCACCTATTCGATTAACGGTCGTCAATACGTCGTCATCGCCGCCGGCGGCGGGGGCAAACTCGGCACCAAAACCGGCGATGCCTACGTCGCCTTCGCGCTGCCTTGAGACTCAGAACAAACGTTAACGTCTATTGCGTGATGAATCACAGGGGGACCATCATGAACCGTTCAATCCACTTACTAACTACCATGACATTGGCGTTGCTCTGTGTTGTCACTGTTGCAGCGCAAACATCTTCGACTCCGCCCGCCGCGGCGGCGGACTGCGAGCAGTTGCCTGCGATCAAACAGCAACTCGACCGCGCTGAAAATCGTTTGAAAGATTGGCCGCAGATGTCGCGCTACCGCGACGCGAACGCGAAGCTTGGCGCGCCGGCGAAGACCGAAACGCGCGTCGTCTTCATGGGCGATTCAATCACCGATCTGTGGGACGACAAAGGCTACGGCGGGTTCTTCACCGGCAAGCCCTACGCCAACCGCGGCATCAGCGGCCAGACCACGCCGCAGATGTTGATTCGCTTCCGCCCCGATGTCATCGCGCTGCAACCGAAAGCGGTCGTCATCCTTGCCGGCACAAACGACATCGCGGGCAATACTGGTCCCGTCGCACTCAACTTTATTCAAGACAACCTCGCGACGATGGCCGAACTCGCGCGCGCACACGGCATCCGCGTGGTGCTCGCCTCGCTGCTGCCGGTCAGCGATTATGAACGCGACAAAACCGGTAAAGAGATCGTTCAGATGGTGCGTCGCCCGCCCGCACAGATCAAAGCGCTCAACGAGTGGATGAAGCAGTATGCCGCGCAGCACGGCCACACGTATCTTGATTATTATTCGGCGGTAAAGGATGACAAGGAGATGCTCAAAGATGAACTGAGCGACGACGGACTGCACGTCAACGCAGCGGGCTACGCGGTGATGGCGCCACTTGCCGAACAGGCCATCAGCGCGGCACTGAAGAAGAAGCGATGAAGCGTGTGTTAACGTCCAGGTTGAAACATTGCCTGTTCTGTAACTCTCGAATGAAAACACCCGCCAGCTCGACTCAAGCTGACGGGTGTTTGTATGAATGGTGACAACTTAAGGACTATTCTTCTCTATCAGCTTTGCGACGCTGACGCACCTTAGCTGCTATTCCAGCGAGGCCTGTGCAGAGCAGCAGCATGGTGGTCGGCTCTGGAATGGCAGCCACTGTATTCATCGTCAGGTTGTCGATGGCAAAGAGATTAGGATTGCCAAGCCTGCTGAAGGCATCCAGTCGAAACGAGGTGAACGGAGTGGCACTGCTGAATATCAGAGTACCACCTTGAAAATCACCTCCCACGACGGCGCTATTCTGACTTACACTCCCGACGGGACTCGTCAGGTCCAACCGGCCAGGTTCGAGCACCGCGAAGTTAACCTGCACTCGGTCAATAGGCATGTTGAAACTGAGCCTGAGGGATTCATTAGGGAAGCTGGGGTCGTAAAGCATCTGACCGCTGAACAAGACATTAGGTTGGAAGTTCAAAATTTGGAATCCGTTGGCCTCCGGGGACGAAGTGAAACTTGTCCGGAATGTGGTCAGTCCGCTGTTCGGCGCTCTATCCAAGAGAGGTGTCCTTTCGCCGACGGTGAATTGAGGGGACTCAAAGCTGTAGGTGACTGTGTCGGCACCTACGGAGTGGGCCGCCGAGGTGACGAAAAGCAGCAGACACAGGATTTTCAAGCAACGTCGCATGGGGCTATTCTCCTAATATTTGGTGAGGACGCTTCTCACTTGCACTCAAAAAGCGTCGGGCCAATAAGGAAAGGCTGAGCAGGAGATGCGGGGCAAGCGCAGACTCGTCGGAGGCCAGCCTATAAATTTGCTTTGAGGCGAGAAACAATATGCCCAACACGGCGGCGAGTCAACAATTTGTTTAGCATACAGTTATATCTTCCGCAGTTAACGTTGTTATTGATTGACGCCGCTCGCCAGGAACCCGCCGTCTACGGTGATGATCTCGCCGGTCACAAAGCTGGCCGCGTCGGACGCGAGGAAGACTGCCGCGCCCGCCAACTCTTCGACCTTGCCGAAACGC
>JALZJL010000181.1 GCA_030859785.1 Acidobacteriota bacterium | reverse complement strand
ACTGGGCCTGGATTGTTTTTCTCTTCCTCGGCATCGCCCGAAAGAATCAACTCTCTTTCAGCATCGCTCAGGCGCGGATGCACTTGCGGCAGGCGGTAGAAGACGGCCCATACCGCCACCCAGATGAAGCCTATCGCTCCCGTCACGACAAATGCGTAACGCCAGCCCCAGGTCAAAGCTATCCACGAGACGAGCGGGACAGCGGTCGCCGACCCGAGCGCCGTCCCAGCATTGAAAATACCGACGGCCAGTGCGCGCTCCCGCATCGGGAACCATTCGGAAACAGCTTTCACTCCGCCGGGAAAGTTTGCCGGTTCGGCTGCGCCCAGCAGGAAACGGAAGAACATGAAACTGCGCAGTCCCGTGGCAAACGCGTGCAGCATGTTGGCGATGGACCAGCCCGAAACGAAGATCAGAAAACTGCGGCGGGTGCCGAGACGGTCAACGAGTCTGCCACTGACCGCGTACATGATCGTATAGCTGACGAGAAACGTGGAGGTGATGCGTGAGTAGTCAACGGTCGAGAGGTTCAGTTCCCGCTGAATCGTATCGGCCAGAACGGAAAGAGTTTGCCGATCCAGGTAATTCAGCTCTGAAGATAGGCATAGCAGGATGGCGACATACCATCGTAGATTCTTGATCGGGCGTTTGGTCACGTCTGAATTATTCTGTCATGAGTCGGTTGCGTCGCGAAGTTAACTTTGAGGCGGAAATGTCGTGGAAATCGCACCTTCTTTCTTGACGAAGCGATGGTCTTGATCGATGATTCTGTTGTATCGCATTTATTATCATTTACTGTCAATATACTTACCGACTAAGCATAATCCTGGTTTGGCCTCAGCCCAGCCCGGCAGTCAGCTTTAACTGAATGAAATAATGAGAGTTAATCATCCACCGATTGTTCAAATCTCCCTCGATCTGACCGACATTAAAGAGGCGGTTGAGACGGCTCACGTTGCGGTTGAGGCCGGGGTCGACTGGCTTGAGGCCGGCACTCCGCTGCTTCTGGCAGAAGGGCTGCGCGGCGTTCGCGTTCTGCGTCAAGAGTTTCCACAACATCCAATCGTCGCCGATTTGAAGACGATGGATGGCGGCTACCTGGAGGCCGAGATGATGGCTAAAGCGGGCGCCACACACGTGGTCGTGATGGCCCGCGCTCACGTTGAAACGATTAAAGTTGTCGTTCAAGCCGGTCGTGATTACGGAATCAAAGTGATGGGTGATAATCTCGCCTGCGAAGATAAAGCAGCGGCGAGCCGGATGATGGAAGACCTCGGAGTGGATTATATTGTGCATCACACCGGCTTTGACGAGCGAAACGGTGTGGCCGCGGCTGGGCTGGGCCGCCTCAGCCCGCTCGACGAACTCGATGAAGTTGTGCGGGCCGTTAGCATTCCGGTGCAGGCGGTCGGCGGCCTCACCATCGAAGAGGCGATTGAGATGCCGAAACGCGGTGCCCCACTTGTTGTGATCGGAGCGCCGCTGACTATTGATGCGCATTCATTCAGTGTCGCCGGCGGTGACCTGAAAGCTATCCTAAGCGAAATCGTGAGGAGGATTCGTGGATGAGTGAAATGATGACAGGCGTGGTGCAATACGCGCTTGAACCGGGTGCCGTTGAACTACGCGAGATGCCGTTGCCTGAGATAGAAGAGGATGATGTTCTGTTGCAGGTCGGGGCGGTCAGCGTCTGCGGCAGCGACGTCCATCAGTATCATAATTCTCAAAGCTGGCCGGTGCGCGTCCCCGTCGTTCTCGGTCATGAATTTGGCGGGCGCGTCGCCCGTCTCGGCAGGCGCGTGACGGAATTCAAAGAAGGTGATCGGGTCGTTTCCGAGACGGCGGCTTCGATCTGTGGGCAGTGCATGTACTGCCGTACGGGTAATTATAATTTGTGCCCGCAGCGTTCCGGGTTTGGTTACGGCACCAATGGGGCGATGGCTAATTTCGTTCGCGTCCCCGCACGCTGCCTGCACCACATCCCCGATTCTCTGCCATTTAATCGGGCGGCGCTGACCGAGCCGTGCTGCGTGGGCTACAACGCCGTCATCGAAAAAAGCCACATTCAACCGGGAGATACGGTCGTCGTGATTGGGCCGGGCCCGATTGGACTGCTCTGCGCTGAGATGGCGCGCCTGGCCGGGGCCGGCACATTAATCGTCGTCGGCACCGCACAGGATGAATCTCGTCTCGCCGCAGCACGCTCTCTGGGGGTAACTACAACCGTCAACGTGCAGGCGACGGACATGCCCGCATTTATTCGCGGTATCGGAGACGGCCTGGGCGCTGATCTGGTCGTTGACGCGGCGGGTGCTTCGGCGGCGCTTAAGCTCGCACTCGACATCGTCCGTCCCGGCGGACAAATAACCAAGGTCGGATGGGGGCCTCAGCCGCTCAATTTCTCGATTGATCCACTCGTGCAGAAGGCCGTGCGCTTGCAGGGCAGTTTCAGCCACACTTTCAAAAACTGGGAGAAGGTTGTCGGCATGCTCGCTTCCGGTCAGATCAATCTTGATCCGATTATCAGTCAGGTCGCGACACTTGAGAGTTGGCAAGACTGCTTCGACGGAATGCACACGGGCCGTTATGTCAAAGCAGTGCTGCAACCGAATTAGTGTGCGGCAGCTAGAGTTCGCTCAATTGTAAGCGGTCAGCCGTTAGCTTTCAGCGATCAGTGAAAACAAAGTCAGCCGCGCGGCACAAATGTGGGAAAGCATCGGCGGCACATCTCCGGCTGATGGCTGATTGCTGAACGCCTACGCTCAATTTAACTTTTCAGTTGATGATTGGTTCGATACCGACTTATGCCAAAGTTAAGCGCTTTCCCGAAATGCTACATGGATGAGTTGTGCGTCACCAAAACGATGACGCTCTTTGATTGGATCGAACTGGCCGCGACGCTCGATGTTGACGGAGTGGAGATGTATCCCGGCTTCTTCGAATGTTTCGAGCCGGAATACCTCGCGCGCATCAAACAGCACCTCACCGAACATCACCTGGAAGCGCCGATGATGTGCGCCTCCCCGGACTTTACCATTCCCGACGAACAAGGGCGGCGCGCGGAAATCGAGCGCGAGAAGCAAATGATTGATGTCACAGCGGCTCTCGGCGGAACATTTTGCCGTGTGCTCTCAGGACAACGTCGAGAGGAAGTCTCTCGCGCCGACGGCGTGCGTTGGACGGTTGAATCCATCGAGTCGCTCTTCGATCATGCGGCTGCGCGCGGGGTGGTGCTGATCATGGAGAACCACTACAAGGACGGCTACTGGCGTTACCCCGAATTCGCTCAAGACCTGGATATCTTTCTCGAAATAATAAACCAAATCGATTCGCCGTGGTTCGGTGTCAACTACGATCCGTCGAACGCCATCATTGCCGGTCAGGACCCGCTCGAAGTGCTCGCCGCCGTCAAACACAGAGTCGTCTCGATGCATGCCTCGGATCGCTACCTCATCAGCGGAACCATCGAAGACTTAAAGCAACAAGATGGCTCGACGGGCTATGCCAAGAATCTCCGGCACGGCGTGATTGGTCAGGGTCTCAACGACTATGACAGAATTTTTTCCATCCTCCACCAGGAAGGCTTCGACGGTTGGGTCTCAATTGAAGACGGCGAGAACGGGATGGATGAGTTGCGCGAATCCGTGGCATTCCTCCGCGCCAAAATAGCGCAACACTTTACTTGATTTCAGGTTGAGCAGATATTATCCCCGGCCTGGTTCAACTCAAGACTTAGATAAAATAAGGCGATGTTGATTCCTTCTCAGAAGAAGACGATGTTCATCTTAAGTTGTGTGATGTTAGCCGTCTCACTGACGGCATCCACGGCTAACGCGCAGAAACATGTTCATCAGCAGATGATTGTTAATGCGTCGGGTGGCAAAGCTGTTAGTGAGACGCTGGTTAAGGCGCAGGATGAGAAACTATATGGACTAAGTGCCTTGTATGATGGAAGCGGATTTGTGCGAATACCAGCCGGGGAATTTTTAATGGGATCGAGGCGCGGAAACGTTGACGAACAGCCGGTGCATCGAGTGCGCATTAGACAGAATTTTGAGATGGGAAAATTCGAGGTGACGCAGGCGCAGTGGGAATCGGTGATGGCTAGTAACAGAAACGCTCACGCGGGACCTGGAACGAAGCAAGTGGCGCACGGGGATGCAGTGGCGGCGAGCGACCCAAGCCATTTCAAGGGGCCAACTCTGCCGGTGGAAAATGTATCGTGGGATGATGTACAGCAGTTCCTTCTGGCGCTGAACGCATTGGATAAGAAGCATCTGTATCGGCTACCAACGGAGGCGGAGTGGGAGTACGCCTGCAAGGCCAGCGGGACGGGAGAACATGCGGGAAGTCTCAATGCTGTGGCGTGGTATCGGGACAACTCCAGAGGTCAGACGCAGCCGGTCGGACGGAAGGAACCGAACGCGTGGGGGTTATACGACATGCACGGCAACGTGTGGGAGTGGGTGCAGGATTGGTACACCGCCGGATACTACAAGAATAGTCCGGCCATTGATCCGCAAGGGTCCGGCCCGGCGTCCTATCGGGTATACCGCGGCGGTAGCTGGCACAGCTCTATTACTGATTGCCACTCAGCTTTCCGTAGCTTCGACTTGCCGGTCAATCGCTCCTACGCGGTTGGCTTCCGTCTGGTGAGAACCGCTAAGTGAGAAGGCAAAAGTAAAAAGGTAAAAGGCAAAAGTGACAGCCGGTTATTCGGACAGGTATCCAGCGGCGCGACTTTTTGCTAAAATTCGTCAAACCAAAAACGGCAAACGGTGAAGGCACTTTCAGCGGAGACCATATGACAGGCAAGAATCTAGCGCGCTGCTTAATCATCACGATATTTTTGCTGGCCTATATGGCTACTTCGCTACCTGCGCCGCAGGCGCAAAGAACATCACAGCGGCAAAAACCCCAGGAGAGCACCGCCAACTTCGAAAAGACCGTTCTTCCATTCGTCTCCGAGAACTGCTACATGTGCCACAACGCGGAGTCGAAGTCGGGCGGGTTGGACCTTGAGGCATACAAGACAGCAGCTTCAGTCGTGAAAGACCGAACCACGTGGGAGCATGTCGTCCAGAAGGTGCTCACAGGCGAAATGCCGCCGAAGGGAATGCCCCAACCAGATGCGACGGAGCAGAAGGCGTTTGTGGGCTGGATTGAGAGCGAATTCGAGCGGGCGGACCGGACTGCCAAGCCCGACCCCGGTCGTGTGACGGCCCGCCGGTTGAACCGCGACGAGTACAACAATACGGTGCGCGACCTGCTGGGAGTGCATTCGCGTCCCGCTGATGATTTCCCCCAAGACGATTCCGGTTACGGCTTCGACAACATCGGAGACGTACTGTCGCTATCACCGGTGCTGATGGAGAAGTACCTGGTGGCAGCGGAAAAGATTGTACGAACCGCGATGTTCGGCCCTGAGTCGCTGAAGCCGACGCTGGTTCGCCTCCGTCCGCCGGGACGAAAGATCGTCGCGAGCTTTACGCCGCTCACCGATTACGACTTGACTGGGCTGAGCCTGCCGAACGCGGTTCATGCGATGCACCGATTCCCGGTTGACGGCGAATATATCATCCGGGTTTTTCTCGGTGGCGTCCGCCCAGCCGCGTCAGAGCCACTTCTACTCGGCCTGTGGATTGATGGCAAGCAGGTTCAAACGCTGAGTTTCGATCCGGAAGGAATCGCCTCGTTTTCCGATGACCGTCAGGACTTCGGCGGCATGACGCGTGAGTTCCGCACGAAAGTAACGGCGGGTGACCACCGGGTGGCGGCTTCGATCCTGCACATGTACGAAGGGCTGCCGCCAAGCTACGCGGGGCCGAACCCATCCAAGCGGCCCGCGCCGCAACTGCCTGAATTCAAGCCGCGCCCCAATGATACGCCCGAACGAACTGCCGAACGTAGGAAAAGGTTCGAGGCCCAAAGAGCGGAAAAGGTACCGGTGAATGAGGCCCGGATCGGCTCATTCGAAGTCGGCGGCCCATATGAGCAGGTGAAGGGGCCGTCCGTTGAGAGCCTGAAAAAGGTCTACACATGTGGACATCTCGATGGTCGTCATCAACCGGGATGTGCCCGGAAGATTGTGACCGACCTGGCGCGCCGGGCATATCGACGTCCCGTTACGTCACCAGAGATTGAACGGCTCCTCAGCTTGGTGTCCACGGTGCGGCAGCAAGGCGACTCGTTTGAAGAGGGCCTCGTTCTGGCTTTGCAGGCGATGTTGGTCTCACCACATTTCCTGTTCCGCATTGAAAAGGATCAAAAGGCGGCGGGCGCAGAGGGCGCGCATCGGATTAGCGAACACGAGTTGGCGTCGCGTCTCGCTTACTTCCTCTGGAGCAGTATGCCGGATGAAGAGTTGATGAGCCTGGCCGACCGGCGGCAACTCCGTAAGCCAGCAACTATTGCCGCGCAGGTGCAACGCATGCTGAAGGATCAGAAGTCGAGCGCGCTGATCGAAAACTTCGGCGGGCAGTGGTTGGAATTGCGTCGGCTCGAATCGGTCAAGCCCGACCGTGAACGTTTTTCGGAGTATGATGAATACCTGCGCCTGCTGATGCGCGATGAGACGGAGATGTTCTTCGACAGCATCGTGCGAGAAGACCGCAGTGTCATTGACTTCATTGATGGAAATTACTCGTTCCTTAACGAACGCCTGGCCCAGTTCTATAAGATACCAAACATCAAGGGCCCGGAATTGCGGAGGGTCGATCTGACCGGCAACACCCAGCGTAGCGGCATCTTAACCCAAGCCAGCATTCTGACGGTTTCATCTTATGCAACCCGGACTTCGCCGGTGCTACGCGGCAAGTGGATTCTGGAAAATATCTTGAACGCGCCGCCGCCGCCGCCGCCGCCGGGGGTGCCAAATCTCGACGAAGCCGCGGTCGGTGCATCGGCGTCGCTTCGGCAGCAACTTGAGGAACACCGCAAGAACACGACCTGCGCTTCGTGCCACTCGCGGATGGACCCTCTGGGTTTCGGTCTCGAAAACTACGATGCCATCGGCGGGTATCGCACGCAGGATGGAAAATTTCCCGTCGACTCTTCGGGGTTGCTCCCCGACGGAAGGTCGTTCAACGGGTCATACGAGTTGAAGACCATCCTGAAGTCTGATCGTGGCGCTTTCGCCGAGGGACTGACGGAAAAGCTGCTCACATATGCGTTAGGTCGCGGCTTGGAGCCTTATGATAAACGGACGGTGAAGCAGATCGCCCACCGCCTTCCTGAAAACAATTACCGATTCTCCGGCCTGGTCCTGGAGATAGTTAACAGCCTGCCGTTCCAGATGCGGAGAGGAGATTCTACGAAATGATGATTACCCGTAAACACTTGTCGAGACGAACATTCCTCAGAGGTTTAGGTACAACTGCCATCGCACTACCAATGCTCGACGCCATGATGCCCGCTTTCGCCTCGACTGCAAGTGCGAGCGTGAAGGCACCCACTCGCCTGGCGTTTGTGTATGTTCCGAACGGCATCGTGATGGACGAATGGACGCCCAAAGGTGTGGGGCAGGCGTTCGAGTTCACGCGTATCCTCAAGCCGCTGGAATCATTCCGCGAAGACATGTTCGTACTCTCCGGTTTGCAGGATCATAACGGGAACGCGCTCGGAGACGGCGCGGGTGATCATGCGCGCGCGGGCGCATCCTTCCTGTCCGGCGTGCATTGCAAGAAGACGGCGGGCGCCGACATCCAGGCCGGCGTCTCGGCGGACCAGATCGCGGCGCAAGTCGTCGGCTCCAAGACCCGATTCCCGTCTCTCGAATTGGGCTGCGAAGATTCACGCACCGTCGGCAATTGTGATTCGGGCTACAGTTGTGCTTACACCAACAGCGTCTCGTGGCGGACACCGACGACGCCGATGCCTCCCGAAGTCAATCCACGGATGGCCTTCGAGCGTCTGTTCGGGACGGTCGATCTCAGCCTCGACCCGGCAACCCGCGCCCGGCGCTTGCAGTACCGGAAGAGCATCCTCGACATGGTACGCGACGACACACAAAAGCTGGTCGGGACATTAGGCCAAGCTGACCGCCGCAAGATCGATGAGTACCTTTTCGCCGTGCGAGAGATTGAGAAGCGGATTGAGAGTGCAGAGAAGGATAACCACGAGGTGCTCCCGACGATGGAGAAGCCTGCCGGAATCCCGATTACTTTTCAGGAGTACGCGAAGTTGATGTACGACCTACAGGTGTTGGCATTCCAGGCTGATCTGACCCGCGTCTCCACTTTAGTGATCGGGCGGGAAGGCAGTATGCGAGTGTACCCGGAGATCAACGTTCCTGACCCGCACCATCCTCTCACGCATCATCGCAACAATCCGGAGTGGATTGAGAAGGTTAAGAAGATCAACTGCCTTCACACGGAACAGTTCGCCTACTTTTTGAAGAAGCTCAAGTCCACCCCGGATGGTGACGGTACACTGCTCGACCATTCGATGATCGTTTACGGTAGCGGGCTGAGTGATGGCAACCGACATAGCCACGAAGATTTACCCATACTGCTGGCAGGACGTGGGGATGGCGGCCTCAAACCTGGGAGGCACCTGGTCTACAAGCAGGGGACGCCGATGACGAACCTGTACCTCACGCTGCTCGACCGCATGGGAGTGCGACCGGAAAAGATCGGAGACAGCAACGGGAAGATTGAACATTTGACCGACCTGTGAATTCGAGCGGGAAATCAAAGGTGTGCTTGATGAGTACAAACACAGAAGCGACGATTGAAGACTTGTACCATGTGCCTGACAATCAAAAGGCGGAAATCGTCAACGGGGAAATAGTGTTGATGCCACCGACTGGAGAAAAGCCGAACCGGGCTGGCTTCAAGATTTGTTTGCGGCTTTATGAACACGAGTTGAGCATAGGAAGCGGGATTGCTGTTGCCGACAATGCCGGCTTCAGCGTCAACTTACCGCATCGTAAAGCTTTCAGTCCTGATGCTGCATTCCACACAGGTCAGCACACGGGCATGAAGTTCTTTGAAGGTGCGCCCGTCTTTGCCACCGAAGTGCGAAGTGAATATGACTATGGTGCGACGGCAGAACGAGAGATACGGGGAAAGATCGCCGACTATTTTGCGACCGGGGCTCTTGTCGTGTGGGATGTAGATTTGCTTGGTGAGGATGTCATACGAGTTTACCGTCGAGATGCTGCTGACAATCCAACCATCTACCGGCGTGGAGACGTGGCGGAAGCTGAGCCGGCGGTGCCGGGATGGTCGATGGCGGTAGATGATTTGTTTGAGTGATGCCGCACCGAACAAGCTGCTAATCCGTCCGGCGGGGAGGTCAATGCTTGGGAGCAACTGCGGTCGCGCAAGCCACGACGCGGCGCGTGTATAAGTATTACGATCTGGTGATGGTCTCCTTCGTGACCGTCCTGCTGTGCTCAAGCCTGATCGGCGTCGGGAAGGTCTGTCAGATCGCCGGCTTCTCGGTAGGAGCGGGTGTCTTCTTTTTCCCAATCAGTTATATCTTCGGCGACATCCTGACTGAGGTCTACGGCTACGCGCGTTCGCGCCGCGTCATCTGGGCCGGATTCGCGGCGCTCGCCTTCGCTTCAGTGATGACTTGGGCCGTGATCGCTCTGCCGCCCGCGCCCGACTGGCCGCATCAATCTGCTTACGTGATCGTTTACGGCCAGACGCCGCGGATTGTCCTGGCTTCGCTCGTCGCTTTCTGGGCGGGCGACTTCGTCAACTCATACGTCCTCGCCAAGCTCAAGCTGAAGACCGCGGGGCGTTTCCTCTGGCTGAGGACTATCGGTTCGACCGTCGTCGGACAAGGCGTGGACACTTTAATCTTTTACCCGCTCGCCTTCTTCGGCGAGTGGCCCACGCCGTTAGTGCTCGCCGTGATGACATCCAACTTTCTCGTCAAGGTCGGGGTCGAGACCGTCATGACGCCCGCGACTTACCAGATCGTGGGATTCCTGAAGCGGGCCGAGCAGGAAGACTATTACGACCGCGAAACTGACTTTAATCCATTCACGCTTCAGACTTGATCGCCCAGACCGTCGAGGCGTCTCGCTACTTTGCGGAAGGTAGGATTTGAAGAGTCATACCGTGCCCGCCGGTAAAAGCCGTCGAGGTGAACCATCGCTGTGGCCGGTCTAATGAGGACAACCATGAGCAAAGAAACTATGACAACATTCGGTTCCATCTCCCGCCGTTCCTTCCTGGCTTTGGCGGCGACGGCCCCGTTTGCTCTCGCCGCGCCCAAAGGCAAGCGCATTCCC
>JALZJL010000331.1 GCA_030859785.1 Acidobacteriota bacterium | reverse complement strand
TTCTACACTTTGATGAAAATCCTGCGCCGGTAAAGGATCGTCATCAAACCGAGAAAGATCAAGACGAAACAGATGGCGAAGGCGAGCGAGGCGTTGACCGGCGACGCCCACGACGCGAACAGGTTTTCGTAGACGAATGTCTTCAACGCAACCTCGGAGCCGTCCGCGCGTGTCAGTTTCCAGATGACCAGCAGACGACCGACGAGGCCGGATAGAAAAAAGACGATCAACGCGTTGACGCCGAAGACGACAAACGGCAGCGACCAGCGCCGCCATCCTTTGATGTCAATCAACCAGTAGCACAGCGCCAGCAACAACAGCGCCATGCCCGCCGTGAACACCACGTATGAACTTGTCCACAGCGGTTTGTTGATCGGAAACCAGCCATGCCACAACCAACCAACGAGCACCCCAACGACGCCGGCGACAACCATCCCACGAACTTTATCAAGTGGCGTGCGCGACGACCGCAGCCAATGGCCGGCGAGCACGCCGCACAGCGTCGTCGCAATCGCCGGAATTGTGCTGAAGATTCCTTCCGGGTCGTAGTTCGGTTTGTAAATGTGTCTTGCCAGCAGTGTGCGATCAATGAACGCCGCGAGGTTTCCATCAATGCCGAGGTCGCCTGCGCCGTAGCCCGGCACCGGCGTCAAGATCATTAACAGCCAATATGCAATCAGTAGCGCTGCCGCCATCAACGCCTGTATCCTGACGGTTGTCCACAGGAAGATGACGGACGCAAAGAAGTAGCAGACGGCGATGCGTTGCAGTACGCCGGGGATGCGAATCGTCGCGAGATTGAAGTACGGAAAGCCGGCGAGCACCAGGCCGAGGCCGAAGATGATGAGCGAGCGCTTCGCGGTCTTCCACAATAAATCGCGCTGTGACCCACCCGCTTCGACACGCCGCGCGAAGGCGAGCGTGATCGAGACACCGACGATGAACAGAAAGAACGGGAAGATCAAATCGGTCGGCGTCCACCCGTGCCACTCGGCATGCTTCAGCGGGGCGTAACTCGCGCTCCACGAACCGGGGTTGTTGACCAGAATCATCCCCGCCACCGTCAGGCCGCGGAAAGCATCCAGCGACAACATCCGCCCCGCGCCGGTCGTCCCACCCTGAACATCATGCGTTGCGCTCACATCTTTTTCTCCTTACATGAACCGAAGCACAGAATATTATCATCGCCCGCGGACGCGAGATGACGCCTCGACATTTACTTTTGCCTTTCTATTTATCTATTCGTCCCTGTCTTCGTCGCAGAGACGTACCGGCGCACCAGCCAGTCGACACCGGTGATGGCGTTGCCGATGACGACGGCGAACGCGCCGCACTCGAACGCGCGCCGGATATCGTCCGTGCTCTGCACACGCCCTTCGCAGATGACCGGAACATTGACGCGCATCGCCAATTTTTCGATCAACGCGAAGGCCGGAGCATCGAGTCCGGCGGTTTCCGGGGTGTATCCTGCGAGTGTGGTGCCGATGCAGTCCGCGCCCGCTTCTTCAACCGCGCTCACGCCCTCTTCGTAAGTCGCGATGTCGGCCATCACCGGACGGTTCAACTCTGCTTTGATGCGCCCGACAATTTCATGAAACGTTTCGCTGTTCGGTCTGGGGCGCGCCGTTCCGTCGAGCGCGACGACATCGGCCCCACCCGCGACGATGCGCTCAGCCGACTCGAAGGTTGGTGTGATGTAGACATCAGAGTTCTCGCGCTTCTTCTTCTCGATGCCGAGCACGGGAACCGTCACCCCTCCGGCGCGCACCGCACAAATGTTATCCGCGCCATCGATGCGCACGCCGATGGCGCCGTTCAGTTCGGCGGTCAGCGCAAGCGCCGCGATGATGTCGGGGCGCGCGAGCGGCGAATCCGTTGCCGCCTGACACGAGACAATCAGCCCGCCACGCCATGCTTCGAGAAGATGTTTCAAGTTCATCATTCTTCACGACCCGCCGGACGCGGGCCCTGTTCGGCGGCGACTTGCGTTTCAATCTTCGCCAACAGATCGCCCGTGACTTCGCGTCCCGCCGCGCGATAAGCCAGCAGCAATGCACCAATGGACGGATCAAAGCGCGGCGCGACAATGATCGTACCTGGTAGCCCCTCTTCGAGCGCTGCTGCGAAACTCTGCCGCAGCAGGTCGCTGTCAAAGACACCGCCGACGCACGCCACCCGCGTCGCTTCGGGTTCAATACTTAACCGGCGCACTGTCGACGCGGCCATCGCCGCCAACGCCTGCCCCGCCGCATTGATGATCTCGCGCGCCGCCCCGTTACCCTGTTCCGCGGCGCAGCCCACCTCACGAGCAAATGAAGCCAGACGGTCGCGTGAAATCTCTTCGGCATAAATCGCCAGCGCCAACGCGAGCAAATTTGCACGCCCGAAATATCCGAGCGCGAGAGTGGTCAGCATCGTCGGGCCGGCCAAACCGTCTTCCGCTTTCATTGCACGACGCAGGGCTTCGTTCGCGATCCAGTATCCGCTGCCTTCGTCGCCGAACAGATGGCCCCAACCACCGACTCGCACGCTCTCGCCCCGTGAATTTTCACCATACGCGACCGACCCCGTTCCGGCGATCACGACGACGCCCGGCCCGTTGCCAAGCGCCCCAGCCAACGCTGCCGGCGCATCATGCCCGATGGTCAGCCGGCGCGCGACGACGACTGAAGCGATCACATCCTGCTTGAAGTCAGCACCGCCGGTCATCGCGCAGTGAGCGGAAACGAATACGGTTTCAACGATCAATCTGCCACTGACTGCGAGCGCACGGGACACGCTCTCCTCGACGGCTCGCCGCAGACGCTCGCGGCCTCCGGGCTGTTCGGCATGATTCGATGGCCCGCCGCTGCCACGCCCCACGATGCTGCCCTCGCCATCGGCGATAACCGCCGCCGTATGACTCTGCCCGCCGTCAATGCCGAGGTATAGATCATCAGTCATAGCGGTTTACAAAATCGATTGACGGAATAATCGCATTGACGTCAAACACAATCCACCCGCGCCTTGATTCCACGCAGACACGCTCGGCCAACGCATCCAGTTCGACAGTCGTCATTCCTAAAAGTTGCGCCGTGAACGCGCGCGCAAAATGCTCATCGATCAACCGTTGTGCGGGCGAGCGCGACACATGGCAATCGCGTGGCACGTCGATCAGGTGCCCAAGTTCGTGAGCGATGATCGCCCGCTCGGTCAGCACGTTATTACAAGCATCATGTTCAAGTGCCGCGAGGTTGACGCGAATCGTCATCGAGCGCGGTTCGCACTCGCCGATGGTCACCGGCGGCCAACGCTCGTACCGAATCACAGCCCCGACATGATGCACCAGCAAGATCACGTCCGCAGTTTGAAACTCGGCCATCAAATTATCAGCCGCCGCCCTGCCCCGCGCTTCGGCTTCGGCGAACACGTTCCGATCACATTCAGATTGACGTTGATGCATCTTCGCTGAAGCTCTGGGTTAAAGTGGCGGTAGTGGCTAAAACTGTGAAGAGATTCTTT
>JALZJL010000146.1 GCA_030859785.1 Acidobacteriota bacterium | reverse complement strand
CAGTTGGGGCACATGGCAACGAACAAATGATAAAGAACTACGTCCAACACCAAGGCAAGATAGAGAAAGCCGGGCAACTCGACCTGTTTTAATACCCCGTCAGCTTGCTGCGGGGTAGTTTATTTCTATTTAATCGTGCTCTTCTGAGGAAGAATCAGGACAGGTACATAATGGGCTTGATGATGACTACAGCCGCGTGCGTCTCTGAGGTTTCAGTTAATACGACCACCCACAAACGCCCTCACAGTCTAGCCTTTCTATTTAGCATTTACCGATTTATCGTCAGTATCGCGGCCTATATCTTGGTGTCAGGAGCCTGTCTTTCGCTCAATGGTGCCACTCTTCCAAACGGTTTTATAGAAACACAGGTGGCCGGCGGTTTAAACACTCCGACGGCTATGACATTTGCGCCTGATGGCAGATTATTCGTGTGCCTCCAGGGAGGTCAGTTACGGGTCATCAAGAATGATGTTTTGTTGCCCACCCCGTTTTTGACGGTGAGTACAGATTCGTCCGGCGAGCGCGGTCTGCTGGGGATCGCTTTTGATCCTGGTTTCCACACCAACAACTACGTATATCTTTATTACACGACCGGCGTGTCGCCAAAGCGAAATCGGATTAGTCGCTTTGTTGCTAATGGCGACGTGGCTGTGACGAATAGCGAAGTAGTTATTTTAGAACTCGATAATCTGAGTGCAGCCACGAATCACAACGGTGGAGCGATGCATTTTGGCCGTGACGGCAAACTGTACGTCGCCGTCGGCGAGAATGCCAATTCATCCAATGCGCAAACGCTCGCCAATCTGCTGGGTAAAATATTGCGCATCAACGGGGATGGCTCAATCCCATCAGACAATCCTTTCTACAACACAGCTTCCGGGGTTAATCGAGCGATCTGGGCCTATGGCCTGCGTAATCCATTTACCTTCGCATTTCAGCCGGGCACCGGTCGGATGTTCATCAATGATGTCGGTCAAAGCACTTGGGAGGAGATCAACGACGGTATCGCCGGGTCGAATTACGGATGGCCGGATACGGAAGGCCCAACCACCAATCCCAATTTCCGAGCGCCGATTTACGCATACGGGCGCGGCCCGAGTGCGACAGGTGGTTGCGCAATCACCGGCGGGGCTTTCTATAACCCGCTGACCACTCAATTTCCGAGCAGCTACATAAGCAAATACTTCTTCGCAGATTTTTGCAGCGGTTGGATTCGACTGTTGGATCCATCCAATAACACGACGACTGAGTTTGCCACAGGCATTGCCAATCCGGTGGGCTTGCAAGTCGCGGCAGATGGCAGCCTCTATTATCTGGCGAGAGGAATTGGCGCGGTATACAAAGTTGAATACCCGGCAAATCAGGTGCCACCGAGCATCACCCTGCATCCCTTCGATCAGGCTATTGCAGAAAGACAAACCGCGACCTTTAACGTTAGCGCCACCGGAAGCACACCACTCACTTATCAATGGCAGAGAAACGATGTCAACATCTCCGGCGCAGACACGTCGAGCTATACCATCTCAACCGCAACTCTATTAGATAACGGTGCGAAGTTTCGTTGCATCGTGTCGAACTCATTCGGAAGTGTGAGCAGCAGTGAAGCCACGCTGACGGTTACAGCAGCAGCCCTGCCCGCTCCATCGCTACTGACTGAAGAGAACACGGAGCGGGCCATCGCCCTCGACTCTGTGATTATGATGCGGGATCCTTTTCCGCTCGTCACGATATTTAACTTCAGTTCGGATCAGCGGACGCGGGTGATGCTTTTCGCCACCAATGTGGAGTTGATGCCCGGCGAAAACAGTTCGGTGGTAACGGCTCAAGCGGAAGATTCTCAGCACCGTGTCTATCCGCTCCCGGTTGAATTTGTCGGGAAAGTCCCAGACTTCAACTGGCTGACGCAAGTGACCGTCAAATTACCGGACGATCTGCCGCATAACGAAGACGTGTGGGTGAGAATTAATCTACGTGGGGTGCGTAGCAATCAAGCGCCCATCAAAATCAAGTAAATGGTGCTTCCTTTGATGTGGATTGAATGCTCGCGCGCGGCGCGGACGAATTACAGCCTTAGGCAGCTAACAGGAAGCGGATAGTATTTAAGGAACTGGAGATTTCATGTCGCATAACAATCCCAGCACTCTGCATGTGGCATGTGTCCAACTACACTGGGCGAAGCCCATCGAGTACAACACCAAAAGAACCGCACACTATATTCAAGCAGCGGCTGAAACTGGCGCACGGGTGATACTTTTTCCTGAGGCCAATCTGACCGGCTATTACTTTCCCTACCTCGTCGAGCTTGATTCGAAGGCCGTCGAAAAAGCCCTCGATCATTCGTGTGAAGCGGCAGCGAACAGTAATATGTGGGTGATTGTCGGAACGATCAAAAAAACTCAGGATCGTTTCCTGAACCTGATGCACGTCATTGATCCTACGGGGAGGATCGTTCACGAATATGCCAAAATCAATATGGCCGGACGTGATGAAAAGAGGTTTTGTCGCGGTGGCAATAAGTTATCCCTGTTCGAAATAGATGGGATTCTGTGCACGATGGTGATCTGTCGAGACGGCCGACACCCGGAGTTGTATCGCCTCCCGGCGATGGCCGGAGCACAAGTGTTGTTCCACCCGTCGTGTAGTTCGGATGAGATTGAAGCAGTGGCGTGGAAACGCATGTCAGGGCGTGCGCAGCAGCCGGTCGGTCCGAACACAAAAATCTTCCATTGCGTAGCGAACACGGTCGGTCAGTCACCTGAAGGGAAGCAGACGTCGAGCGGCGCTTCTTTCATTCGCGAGCCGAACGGTATCCCTCTGGCTGAAGCAGGATATTATCAAGAAGAGATGATCACGGCGGTGCTGGATATTTCACGCGCCGACCGATCATACGTCACCGACAGCATGAGTAATCCGCCGTTCCTGAGCAAGTACTGGAAGGATATGGTCGAAGAGTTGAAAGCGAGGGCCGGCTTAAAGTGCGAGTGAGTGAGCAGCAGTAGCAGACGCTTCTTTTAGATGTAGCTGAAGGGAAAGCCGCGGCGACGTTGCTTGACGCTGCCGTACCATCGGCAAAGTAGATAGTGTAGACACAGACCGCCTATCCAGACGACATACACCACCCACAAACTGAATCCGGCATCCGGCGGTGCTGCGGTGAATAATGCGGGAATATTTAGAAACAGATATCCGACCTGCTTGCCCGCCAGGTAACTGAGCAGTACGGCTAAGCCGTGTGCCACCACCCACTGCCATAGGTAAAAGAACAGCGGCACCCGCCCGAACGTGATCAGTATCCGACTCAGCACATCATGTTTACGCAGACCTTCAGCCCACCCCAAAATCAGCAACGCTGGCCCTAAAGTCATCAGCAGAAAAAGCAGCGATGGCGGATACTTGGTGACGTTCAAAAATGATAAGACGGTAAACACCGTGCTCGTCTGTCTTGTCCATACTTGTGGGTCGCCGTAAATGTTCGTCGCACGAATCACGACAAACAGGATGGTGAGCGCGAGTCCAACCTTCAGCAGCCAGCGGCGACGCCGTTCGCTGTCCCATGTATAGAGAACGCCTAACCAGTAGCCGGCAGCCATCACGCCGATCCACGGCACCAGCGGATACGCGATGAACACAGTCGGCCCGCCCTCGAACACTGGGAAGAGACCAGGTTGATGCAGAATCAACCAGAGCTTTTGCAGCGCATCGGGCGGAGGCGTTCCAGCCATCGCCGTCGCGGGTGGAACCTGTATCCCGTCCAGCAAGTTATGGAGCGCGATCATCGCCATCCCTAACATGCCGACGACAGGAACGGGAAGATAAATCAGTCCGGCGAGGACGATCATTGACACGCCGATGACCCAAATCACTTGTGCCAGACCGAGGAAGCTGTAATCGAGATTGAAGAAGATGACGAGCCGCACCAGAGTGAATTCCAGGACGATCAACCACAGCCCGCGCGTGAGGAGGAACTTTGACAGCGCTGGGCGGCTCTTGCCGCGCATCAGTTGCAGATAAACGCTGGTCCCGGCGAGGAACACAAACGTGGGCGCGCAGAAGTGCGTGATCCAGCGCGTGAGGAAAAGGAGCGTGTTTGTTTTCGAAAGATCGGTCGGAGAGAAGCGCGTCGCATCCGCGTGGATGAACTCGCGCGTGTGGTCGAGCACCATGATGACCATCACAAATCCGCGTAAAAGATCAATCGAATCGAGACGCGAATGAATCTTGTCGATGGTTTCCGACATAAGCTCTGAAGCGAGGGAAATTTGATTTGTTAAAACTTTACCCGCGACTTTCAATTGCTGGTAGTGGCCCGAAGGCCGGGAAATGAGCCGCGAATGAACGCGGATATAACCCAGATTCCATCAACTGGTTTTCTGATCCGTGTTGTTCCCCGCGACAATCCGCGGCCTGCTTTTGTTGTCTCCCCGACTGAGCCACTACCCAATTGCTTTTAGTAATGCATCAATGTCCCACGCTCCCTGGTGACGCACGCCGTTAAAAAAAAAGTCGGCGTTCCGCGGACGCCGCGCTCAGTTCCGCTTTTGAAATCTTCCTGCACCCGAGAGGTGAACGAGCGATGCCCGATGGCTTGATCGAACCTGTTCATGTCGAGACCTAACTCTTCGGCATAACGCACCAGGTGCTCGCCGTCGAGGTGATCGAAGTGCGCGAAGAGCGTGTCGTGCATCTCCCAGAATTTACCCTGCTCGCCGGCGGCTTCTGCGACCTCGGCGGCGGCTTCCGCGTGCGGGTGGACGTTCGTTCTGGGGAAATGGCGAAAGACGAAGCGCAGCCGTTTGCCCAAACTTTGCTGAAGTTTTTTGACTATTTTGTTGGCTTCGACACAGTGCAGGCATTCGTAAGCTCCGTACATCACAAGCGTCGCCGGGGCTGTCGCTTCGCCTTGCGCATGATCGCGCTCGCTCACCGGTTGACTCAGCGCGTTCATTTTATCCGTCGATGTTTTCGATTCGGCGTTCATTGCAATGACTCCTTATTCTGCGTTCAGATTAGCCCGCCCGCTGGTAATGCGCCCGTGAGGTGGATGTGCGAGGTCAGCCCCATGTCATATACCACTTTTTCCCGGTCGATGGAGTCATCATTTGATGAGGCACATCATCTGTCTCACAGCCTTCAACTCATCCTCTATCACTGTGTGCGGCAGATTCGGGTAGAGGCGCATCTCTACCTTGCCGCCGAGCGCGCGGAAGACTCGCGCGGTTTGTTCGACCCGCTCCTTCGGGATGTGCGGGTCAGCGTCGCTGCAACCTAAGAACATGGGCGTGCCCGCCAATTCCTGTTGAGCGTCTGGCGACGCGTGTGCGTCGGCGTCGGGCGTAATCACGGCGCCGCTTAAAACCGCGATGCCGCCGTAGCGTTGCGGATTCCGGTAGGCGTATTCCGAAATCAAACACGCGCCCTGCGAGAAACCCAGGAGCAGCGTGCGCTCCGCCGTCAGGCCGTCGCGCTCCAGCCGGGCGAGCGCATCCGCGATGGCCTGTAAGCCCGACGATAAACCGGGTTCGTTTTGACTCATCGGCGCGAGGAAGCTATACGGATACCAAGTGCTTCCGGCAGCTTGCGGCGCGAGGTAGTGAAAGTTCGTTCGGTCTAAGACGGGCACGAGCGTCAGGATATCCTCTGCGCTTGCTCCGCGCCCATGCACCATCACCGCGCCCGCCGATGCTTTCCCGATAGACACGCCGTCGACGATCATCGGCTGCCCTTGATGCGGGCCTTCAAATCTTTCAACTCGTGCGCTCATAAAAATTCCTTCCGAGGTAGTTCGCTATTGGCATTGCTCCCGGCAGATGCTTCCGGCACATGCACGGGCGTCAGCGTGCGTTCAAGTTCCGTGCGAGATTCTTCCAACCACGGCGGCAGCTTAAGGCTGGTGCCTAATGTTTCCAGAGGTTCGTCGATGGTGAAACCGGGCGGGTCGGTGGCAATTTCAAACAGGATGCCGCCGGGTTCGCGGAAGTAAATCGAATGAAAATATTCCCGATCCATCACGGGCGTGACGTTTAAGCCGAGTGCGGCGACTCGTGCCCGCCACGCGAGTTGTGTTTCATCCGACGGCGTGCGCCACGCGACATGATGCACCGTCCCGCCCGCCACGACACCCTGCCAGAAGCCGGGCGCGCAACGGATGTCGACCTGCTTTCCAGCGCCGCCGTCTTTCACTGCATAGCGAAACAGATTTCCCTCTTCGCCGGCTTGGTGAAAGCCCATCGTCTCGGTCAAAAGCTTAGCAGTCTTCTCGAAGCCATCGACGCAGAGTGTGATCGTATGAAAGCCACGAATCGCGTGCTCTCCGGGGACGCCACCCTGTTCCCAACCGTCGCGGTGCTCTCCGGCGTGGGCGACGAGTTCGAGCATTAAGCCATCACCGTCACGAAACGCGAGCACCTGCTCATCGAATCGTCGAACCGGTTTGTCGTACTCGATTCCGTACTTCGTCAGACGCTCAATCCAATAACTGAGCGACGCTTCGGGGATTGAGAAAGATGTTACCGTGGCTTGTCCCGTACCCTGCCGCCCGCGACGGATGCCGCGCCAGGGAAAGAAGGTCAGAATGGTGCCGGGCGTGCCGTGTTCGTCGCCGTAATAAAAATGGTACGTGCCGGGGTCATCGAAGTTGACTGTCTTCTTCACCAGACGCAGACCCAGCACCCCGGCGTAAAAGTTGACGTTCGCTTGCGGGTCCGTGGCGATGGCGGTGACGTGATGAATGCCTGAAATTTCTTCTTTCACTATTTCCTCCTCCTGAATCGAAACAACGAATAATGGTACAACAGTGAGTGCCGAAAACGGTTCTTTATAACACAGAGACGTCGAGGTCACAGGAGAGCGCACAAAGAAGGATGGGACAGGCTGATAACGCACTTTCACGACAGATATTTCATTAGAGTGTGACTCTGTTTAGCTAAAAACTTAAGCGAGGAAGAATTCAGTGGGCACAGATCAAACGCTGAAAGAGATTTTCGGTGACGTGCCGTATCGCGTTCTGGTTGAAGAGATTAAGGACTTCGCCATATTCCACCTCGACACAGAGGGTCGCATCGTGAGCTGGAACGCAGGCGCCGAGCGGCTCTTTGGCTACACTGCCGGCGCAGTTATTGGGAAACTGTTCAAGATTACCTTTACGCCTGAAGACGTGGAGACGGGAATTCCCGCGCGCGAGTTAGAGCGGGCGCAACAGGAAGGTCGGGCAGAGGATGTGCGCTGGCACCTGTGTTGTGACGGCACGCGCTTCTACGCCAGCGGCGTGACGACTGCGCTCTACGATCAGCAGGGTACTCTGCTGGGCTTCGCGAAAGTAGCGCGTGACGACACAGCGCGTAAGCTGGCGGAGGATTCCCTCGCCAAGAGCGAAGAACGATTCAAGCTGATCGCCCGCGCCACAAACGACGCCGTGTGGGACTGGGACTTGATCTCAAACGAAGTCTGGTGGAACGACGGCGTGCGCACGCTGTTCGGCTACACGCGAGAGCAAGTTCGAGGTTATTCAACGTGGTGGTACGAACATATCCACCCGGAAGACCGCGAGCGCGTCGTCTCCGGCATTCACACAGTGATTGATAGCGGCGGCGAAAAATGGTCGGCTGAGTACCGGTATCTTCACGCCGACGGCACATACGCAGATATTTTCGACCGGGGCTTCGCCGTCCATCGAGATGGGAAGCCAGTCAGGATGCTCGGCGCGATGCAGGACATCACGTCACGAAAGCAAGCCGAGGAAGCATTTCGCCGTTCGCAGGAACGTCTCCAACTCGCTTTGATGGCTCCTCAAGTTGGCCTCTGGTACTGCGACCTGCCGTTCAATGAACTGATGTGGAGCGAGCGGACGAAAGAGCATTTCTGGTTGCCACCTGAAGCGCGGGTGACCATCGAATTATTCTACGAACGCCTGCATCCCGATGACCGCGAACGCACGCGGCTGGCTATCGAGCGTTCAATCGCGACGCGCACCAATTACGATATTGAGTACCGCACGATTGAGCCGCACGACGCCGGCATCAAGTGGATACACGCGATGGGTCGCTGCTTGTACGACGAAGCCGGGCTTCCATACTGCTTCGACGGTATCACCATCGACGTGACTTCACGCAAGCAGCAGGAGCGAGAGCTTGAACAGCTACTCGCCCGCGAGCTTGAGGCACGTCAGCAGGCGGACGAAGCCAACCGGCTCAAGGACGAGTTTCTCGCGACGCTCTCGCACGAACTGCGCACCCCTCTGACGGCGATTCTTGGATGGTCGCGGCTGCTCAGAACCGGCGGCCTCGATCAAGAAATGGCGGCACGCGCGCTGGAGATTATTGAGCGCAACGCGCGAACGCAAAATCAACTCATCAACGACATCCTTGATGTTTCGCGCATCATCACCGGCAAACTCCGCTTGGACGTCCGCGCCGTCGAACTCTTGAACGTAATCGAGTCGGCGACTGACACGCTGCGTCCGGCGGCGGAGGCCAAAAGTATTCGGCTGCATCTATTGCTCGACCCGTCGGCTGATATGGTGTCGGGCGACCCCGACCGGCTGCAACAAGTAGTGTGGAATCTTATCTCCAACGCCATTAAATTCACGCCGAAAGGCGGGCGCGTCCAGGTCCGTCTGGAGCGCATCAACTCGCACGTCGAAGTTACGGTTAGTGATACGGGGCAGGGCATCGCACCGGAGTTTCTGCCGCACGTCTTCGACCGCTTTCGGCAAGCCGATGCCACGACGACGCGGACGCACGGCGGGCTTGGATTGGGTCTGGCGATTGTCCGTCAGCTAGTAGAGTTGCACGGCGGAACGGTGATCGCTGACAGCAAAGGCGAAGGTCAGGGGGCAACCTTCGCCTTTACGCTACCGGTTCTGCCGATGCGCGCTTCGACGACGGATGCGGGGCGCGTACATCCACAGGTGGACGACGTGGCGGCGCTTGATTGTCCGCCACGAATTGAAGGATTGCGTGTACTGGTCGTTGATGACGAACCGGACACGCGCGAATTGCTTCGGGTCGTGCTCGAAGGTTGCGGGGCGCATGTCAGGACGGAAGGCTCGGCAGTCTCCGCCCTGGAAGCGCTCAAACAGGAAGCGTTCGATGTCCTGGTGAGTGACATCGGAATGCCGGGAGAGGACGGCTATACGTTCATCGCCAAAGTGCGCGCCCTCGGCAGAGAGCAGGGCGGACGTATTCCGGCAGCGGTGCTGACTGCCTTCGCGCGCGAAGAAGATCGCATCCGCTCGCTCTGGGCCGGGTTCCAGATTCGGTAGTGGGTGAGTTAGGTGGGATGGTCAGTACCGCCTGCGGTAGCGGGCGGGTGGTGACGGGGGAAAACCCGCCCGCTACCGCATGCGGTACTGTCTCAGTTGACCCGGCTATCTGTCGGCACTTATCCACTACCCCAGATTCATCTACCGAAGCCGATTAACCCGGACGAGTTGATCGCCGTCGTTGCCAACCTCGCTGAACGCATCGGGCAGCCTTAAACGGGGGTGGTAAATCGAACGGGATAGTCAGTACCGCCTCGGTAGCGGGCGGGTTCATCTCCGTCACAACCCGCCTGCTACCGCAGGCGGTACTGACCTATTGACTTGGCTATCTGTCGACACTTATCCACTACCCTTAAATGATTCAGGGCTGCGCTACGCCGCCTTCCCTAACATCTCGTGCGGGTCGATCACGAACTTCTTCGCGACCCCGGCGTCGAAGTCCTGGTAGCCTTGCGGCGCATCGTCGAGTCGGATGATGTTGGCGTTGACGATCTTCGCAATCGGCAGACGGTCATACAGAATCGCCTGCATCAGTTGACGGTTGTACCTCAAGACAGGCGTTTGTCCGGTATAGAAGCGGTGCGACTTCGCCCAGCCCAGTCCGAAGCGCATGCTTAAATTCCCCTGCTGCGAGGCTTTGTCACCCGCGCCGGGGTCTTCCGTAACATACAAACCCGGAATCCCGATGCCACCCGCCGCGCGCGTGATCGTCATCAGCGAGTTGAGGACGGTGGCGGGCGCTTCCCGGTCGCTTTGTGCACCGTGTCCGCGCGCCTCAAATCCGACGGCATCGACGGCGGCATCAACTTCCGGCACACCGACAACCGCTTCGATCAAATCTTCGAGCTTGTCGCTCTTCGTCAGATCGATGGGAACGAAACCGACGGACGCGGCATGTTTCAAGCGTTCTTGATTCATGTCGCCGATCATCACAACGGCTGCGCCTAAAATCTGCGCGGAAGCGGCGGCGGCGAGTCCGACGGGCCCAGCGCCGGCGATATACACGGTCGAGCCGACGCCGACGCCCGCCATCACCGCCCCGTGAAAGCCGGTCGGCAGAATGTCAGAGAGCATCGTTAAATCGCGTATCTTCTCCATCGCCTGATCTTTGTCGGGAAACTTAATCAGGTTGAAATCGGCGTAAGGCACCAGCACGTATTCCGCTTGACCGCCGACCCAACCGCCCATGTCGACGTAACCGTAGGCTCCGCCGGCGCGACTCGGATTAACATTAAGACAGACGCCCGACTGTTGGTCGCGGCAGGTTCGGCAGCGACCGCAGGCGACGTTGAACGGCACGGTTACGAGGTCACCGATCTCGAGGAACTCGACGTCTTTGCCTTTTTCGATAATTTCCCCGGTGATCTCATGGCCGAGCACCAAGCCTGCAGGAGCGGTGGTGCGACCACGGACCATGTGCTGGTCAGAGCCGCAGATGTTGGTTGACACGACTTTCAGAATCACGCCGTGTTCGATTTCTTTGCCTTTCGGGTTAACGAACTTTGGGTAGTCAATAGTCTGAATCTCGACTTTCCCTGGACCGAGATACACAACTCCGCGATTGCTTGCCATAAAATTAACTCCCTTCTGAAATGGTTGGAATGTTGACACTCAGGCAGTCACTCCGCTGCCGTTGAACGACATCATAAACCACCTCTACAAAATTCACTCCTCGCCACGCGGCGGAGGTGATGTCCGTGACACGCTCAATGGCTCGTCCGGCTTTGCGCCTCTAAGACAAGTCCACAGTTTTACTCCGACGTTCAAAAAGTAAAGTGTCGCGCCACACACCGTTCAGCTTCCCGATTCGCTCACGCCTGCCAACTTCGCGGAAGCCGCACCGGAGATGTAACTTAACGCTCGCCGTGTTTTCCGGGAAGACACCCGCCTGAAGCGTCCACATCCCATTCCTCTCCGACTCTTCAATCAGAGCTTCAAGTAGAGCACGCCCGACGCCCCGGCCTCTTCCTTTTTCTCCAACATAGACGCTCACTTCTGCGACCCCGCCGTACACGCACCTGCCGGACACCGGGCTTAAAGCGGCCCATCCGAAAACATCGCTTCCGTCCCGCACCACCAGCCGCGCTTTCCGGAGATGATCGGCGTCCCACTTCTCCCACGAAGGAGCGTTCGTTTCAAAAGTGGCGTGGCCGGTAAGGATGCCTTCAAGATAGATCGCGCGAACCTGTTCCCAATCCTCAGCTTTCATTGCTTCAACGACGTAGCCGAGTTTCGTCCGAACCTTATCCCATTGTGATTTATCTTGACTCATTAAACCCATACCAAAATTTCAGAAGAATATTTACTTGAACAGTTCCGGCGGCTGCTTAACAATTTGAGCACGCCCGAAGATGACGACAAATTTTAGTTGATGAAATGATGGGATTAGAGATGGCACTGGCATCTTTGATTTAAGCTATGTATCATTCTTGGGTCACTTGTTTGGTATACGCGCTTCGGGTTCGGCGAGAAAATAAACTATGGCAACTAAGCCTTTTACACAAGGAAATTCTCTCGCTCCGGCTCATTCACTGACGGAGAATTACCAGCTTGATGTGGCGTATGACGAGATGTTTGATGCGGTTGGAGGACCACGTCCACAATACCAATCCCTGTATCAGCGTCTCGTTGAATTACCGCCGAGCAAGCTGCGAGAACGTCAACAGGCGGCTGACATTGCATTCCTGAATCAAGACCTTACTTTTACAGTCTACGGAAATGAAGAAGGCACCGAACGTATCTTTCCCTACGACCTCTTGCCGCGCATTATCACGGGCGCCGAATGGGCGAAGATTGAGCGAGGGCTTGAGCAACGCATTATCGCCCTCAATCTTTTTCTGAAGGACATTTATCATGACGGAAAGATTTTGGCCGACGGTATCGTTCCACGCTCTCTGATTTATAGCTGTCGCCATTTTCGACGCGAGATGCGTGGCATTCGCGTGCCTCGCGATATCTATGTGTCGGTGGTTGGCTCTGACTTAATCAGACTTTCGGATGGGAGTTTCGCCGTCCTCGAAGATAACCTTCGTGTGCCGAGTGGCGTCTCTTACATGCTCGCCAACCGGCAGGTGATGAAGCGCGTCTTTCCTCAACTTTTCAGCAGCTACGGCGTGCGGCCCAACGACAACTACGGGCAGGTGTTGTTGGCGACATTGAAAGCCCTGGCACCATCGAATCGTTCAGACCCAACCATTGTGCTGTTGACGCCGGGCGTTTATAACTCCGCATATTTTGAGCATACATTTCTCGCACGGCAAATGGGTATTGAACTGGTTGAGGGCCGTGACCTGGTCGTGCATGACAACATGGTGTATATGCGAACCACTGCCGGCCTCCGGCGCGTGGATGTCATCTATCGGCGGGTTGATGATGATTTTCTCGACCCGCTCGCTTTCCGCAAAGATTCTATTCTCGGTGTCGCTGGTTTATTCAATGCTTATCGTGCGGGGAAAGTGGCTCTCGCCAACGCCATCGGAACCGGGGTCGCCGATGATAAGGCCCTCTACGCATATGTCCCGGCGATCATTCGTTACTACTTGAGCGAAGAGCCGATTCTCAAAAACATTGAGACATATCTGCTCAGTGATGAATCGCAGTTGTCGTATGTGCTGGAGCATTTGGACGAACTGGTGGTCAAGGCGGTTGGCGAATCGGGCGGTTATGGAATGTTGATCGGGCCACATAGCACCGCCGCGCAGCGTGAAGATTTTAAGGCTCGGATTCTCGCTGACCCGCGTAATTATATCGCCCAGCCGACACAGATGCTGTCGCGTGCGCCATGCTTTATCGATGGGCAGATCGAAGCCCGCCACGTCGACCTTCGTCCGTACATTCTCTATGGTGACCGCGTCACCATCGTACCCGGCGGACTGACCCGCGTCGCATTGCAGCGCGGCTCGCTCGTCGTTAATTCTTCACAGGGTGGAGGCAGCAAAGATACCTGGGTATTACACGAGTGATAAAACAAACCGTCAACGCTGATTAATAAAACAATTGCTTTTCAGTTCGTCGTTCTTACTTCAAACTTCGCCGTTCACAAACTTTATGCTGTCACGAGTCGCCGATAGTCTCTACTGGATGAGCCGCTATCTTGAGCGGGCGGAGCACACCGCTCGGCTGCTCGGCGTCAATTTGACGCAGATGCTGGATCAAACCCCTGAGTCGAGCGAACGCCGCTGGGATCGGCTGCTGCTGAGTTTACGAACGGGAACCCCGAACGGTGGGCCTCACGATGCTTACAGCATCACTAATGCTCTGACATTCGATGCTTCCAATGACGCTTCCATTGCCGCTCTCATCACGGCGGCGCGCGCTAATGCCCGGCAGGTGCGCGAGCAGATCAGTACAGAGATGTGGGAACAACTGAACCGCCTCTATCTGAAAGTCGGACGGAGTAATATGGATGAGATTTGGCATGCGGAGCCATACGAATTTTTCCTCATCGTGAAAGAAAGGGCACAATTCTTTCATGGCGTGACCGATGCGACCATGACGCACGGCGAAGGCTGGCAATTCATCCAGGTCGGTCGCTTTCTGGAACGCGCATGTGTCACCGCAGACTTGCTCAATGTTTATTTCCAAGCCTTCGCCGAAACGCAGAATCGTTCGACCGACCTGATTGATTATATGGAGTGGGTAGCTTTGCTGAAGTCCTGTACCTCTTTTGAAGCTTACTGTAAGGTTTACACCGCCAACATTCAGCCACACGCGGTGGCTGAGTTTCTGCTGCTCAATGCTGAGTCGCCACGATCCGTTCGATTTGCTGCGGAAATGATACAGACGGCGCTTCAGGCAATTGCCAAAGAAACCCGGACCCGTTATGCCGGTCGCGCGGAGCGGGTGGCGGGTCGCCTGCGTGCCTCACTCAGTTACGGTCAGGTAGATGAGATTATGGCCGATAATATGCACCAATATCTGGAGAACATTCAAAGCCAGTGTGCTCACATTCACACCGCAATCAAAGAAGCTTATATCGCATACCCAATAGATACCGCACTCGCTTCATAATGAAAATAAGAGTTAACCGTCAGAATAAATGAAAGCTGCTCGGCTTTGATTCTATCTTCCGATTCATGACTCGAGGCTGCTGATCCTCATGTTCTATTCTATTCGCCATGTCACCGATTTTCGTTACAGCGCCCCGATCAGCGCGAGCATTATGGAGGTGCGGATGCAACCCCGCAGCGAAGGCGCTCAGCGTCGCCATAATTTTCGCTTGCAGACAGACCCTGCGGCGCAAGTCATGTCTTATCGAGATCACCTCAATAACACCATTCACCACTTCGATGTGCCTGGCCGTCATACTCAACTGACCATCACCGCCACGTCGCTAATCGAAATTCAACCGCTACCGACAGTGCCGGAGGCGCTTGAACGAACAGCTTGGAATGAGTTAGATGTTTTAACGGATGGGGGTGATTATTGGGAGATGCTCAACCCGAGCCACTTCGCGCGTCCGTCTCAGTTATTACGCGAACTCGCGCGCGAGCTACACTTCGAACGACGTGATGATCCTTTAACCACATTGCGTGCGCTTAATGCTTCGATCCGCGAGACATTTGACTATGTGCCGCGCAGCACCAAAGTCAACTCGCCAATTGACGATGCGCTCAGCACACGCAGAGGGGTCTGCCAGGATTTCGCTCACGTCATGATCGCCCTCGTCAGAGAGTTGCGGATGCCATGCCGCTACGTCAGTGGTTATCTGTTTCACCGGAGAGAGGATCATGACGTTTCGGCAGCGGACGCGACACACGCCTGGGTTGAAGCCTTACTGCCAGGGCTCGGGTGGATCGGATTTGATCCGACCAACAACCTCGTTACCGGAGAACGCCATATTCGCACCGCCATCGGTCGGGATTACGCGGATGTGCCGCCGACGCGAGGAGTATACAAAGGTGATGCCGATACCGAGTTGGCTGTCGCTGTGCAGGTGACACCTGCCGAAGCGCCGCCATCCGACGAAGACGAACCGCCGGTTATGAACTGGATCACGCTTGATCCCGATGATCAGGAGCAACAGCAACAACAAGATCGTGAATGGTGAATCGCGCTTCAGACAAAACAGTTTTCTGTCAACGATTCACGATTTGCCAATCACGATTTACCCATTACAAAAACCTTATGCGCGTCAGAGTAGGCTGCGAACTAATTTACAATTCACTCTATCCGACCCCGATGATCATCATGGTTCGACCACGTGATTGGCATGGTCACCGGATGATTGATGAACGCCGGACGATCACGCCGGAGACGGTGCCGGTCCATGAATTCGTGGACCACTTCGGCAACTATGTGTGGCGTGTGGTAACCCCTGTCGGTCGGTTTGAAGTCCGTTATGACGCCGTGGCCGAGGTGCCGCCGACGCCTGACCCGGTATTCGCTGGATTGCCTAAAACCCCGGTCGAATACCTGCCTGACGAGGTGTTGATGTACACCCTGCCAAGTCGTCACTGCCAGGCAGACCTCTTTATCGATGATGCATGGAAAATGTTTGGCGACATTCCGACGGGTTGGGAACAGGTGCAGGCCGTCTGCGATTGGCTTCATACCAACATCACGTATGGCAAGGGCAGCACCTCGAACACATCCGGTTTTGAAGCTTACAATCAGCGACGCGGTGTGTGCCGCGACTTTGCGCACCTCGGAGTATCTTTTTGTCGCGCGCTGAATATCCCGGCGCGCTATGTGTGCAGTTATCTGCCGGACATCAATGTCGAGCCTGATCCAACTCCGATGGATTTCCACGCCTGGTTTGAGGCTTATCTGGACGGAGCGTGGCGCACTTTTGACGCACGACATAACCGGCAACGAACCGGCAGAGTGATGATTGCGTATGGCCGCGACGCGGTGGATGTGTCACTATCGACAAGTTACGGCAGCGCACAGTTAACCGGTATAAAGGTCTGGGCCGACGAAGTGGATGAAAGTTTCGCGCTGGCCCACAGCCTCATTGCCGCGTGAAGACAAGGGGGAAATGACTTAATTTGCGTAGTCTCGATAGTCTCTTACAAGACGTTGTCCAGCCGGAGAGCGTACAATTCATCGATCAAAGCAAAATCGAATGGCACAAAGTTAAGCGCACACGCTATTTCTGCTACCAGCGCTTTCGTTACGAGTATCCAGGGCCGATTCGTAATTTGCGCCAACGCCTGATGGTTGTCCCGGCAGATGCTTACCGGGATCAGCGGGTGTGTGACTACAAATTGATCGTCACTCCGACACCGGTCGCTATCTCTCACACCATCGACCGCTTTGGCAATCGTATCTACGAGCTTGAGATCCCATTTGTTGAAAGGGACGCCACCTTTGATATTCTGACAACCGTCGAGCGTACTTCCCTGATTAATGATCCGCCGCGAATTTCTCCGCGCCAGGTCAGGTTATTTCTCAATCCGACGAAACTAACCAGCCCTAACGTCCATATCGCCAACATCGCCCGTGAATTGCATGATAAATCACGCGACGATTGTGAACTGGCCGAGCAGATCAGCGATTGGGTATCCAACCGTATGCGTTACGGAACTGGTGCGACCGATGTCAAAACGCCAGCCGCTGAGGCGCTCGTGACCGGGAAGGGAATGTGTCAGGACTACGCCCACCTGATGATAACCATCTGCCGCGAGGCGGGTCTTCCTGCGCGATATGTGTCCGGGCACTTGCTGGGCGAAGGCGGGTCACACGCCTGGGTGGAAGTATTACTGCCTTCTGAAATCAATGGTCAACTGGAAGCGCTCGGGTTTGATCCGACTAATCAACGCCGTCCGAATCTGAAGTACATCACAGTGGCGACGGGGCGAGATTACCGCGACGTGCCTCCGACCTCCGGCAGCTTCAATGCTCCATATAAAGGATGCTTGACGTTCAGTAAAAAGGCCGGCTTAACCTTTGTTGAATATCTGAATGGAGAAATTGTCCGCAGCCCATAAGCGTACATACATCTGAGGAAGTCCCCGGCAGCGCCGGCAGCAGCAGCAACGCGAGTTTAGTTAGTACGAAGGGAGGTCTCTTTGGTAGAGACCTCCCTTCGATGTGGTTCGTTTTCATCTTCAACGAACCCGTAGCTTGACGTACCGCTTCTACCATTCCACTGCTCCGAAGATCTCGTTGTTAAGATAGATGACTCGGTCAGGGATAACTTGTCCCGGAGTAAGATCAGAGCCGACGACAGCGCTCTTTACTCCGATCACTGAATTC
>JALZJL010000127.1 GCA_030859785.1 Acidobacteriota bacterium | reverse complement strand
ATATTATTTTCTCCGCTTCGTCAAACCTCCTTTACACCGGTTCACTTCAAAACACAGGGCGGGAAGATGAATTTCATTTCTCTCTTTCAGGAAGCGCGTAAGCGACATAACTCCCCCCGGACGCCGAACCCTTACCGCCACCTGCCGCGATCACGATGAACTGTCGCCCGTTCACTTCGTAGGTTGCCGGGGTCGCGTTCCCGGCGGCGGGCAGCATCGACTCCCACAACAGCTTGCCAGTTACTTTATCGAAGGCGCGGAATTTTTTGTCGTAACTCGTCGCGCCGATGAACAGCAATCCACCGGCGGTCACAACCGGCCCACCGTAATTTTCACTGCCCGTATCCCGCACACCTTGGGCCACTAGTGCCGGATACTCGCCGAGCGGAATCTGCCACACGATCTTGCCGCCGTTCAGGTCAAGCGCGTTCAGCGTCCCCCACGGCGGCGCGACTGCCGGGTAACCTTCGGGGTCGAGAAATTTCTTGTAGCCGTCGAACTTGTACTTCTGATCGAACGGCGAAGGCGGCGCGTTCCCGGCCACCGTCTTGATGTCTTCGCCGGTCACTAAGTAATGCGTGATCGCCTGAATCCTCTCGCCGCCGAGCGCGGCGAAGCCGGGCATTCTGCCGACGCCGGTGCGGATTAATGTCCTGATCTCCGGCGCGCTGTACCTGCCGCTAACACCAATCAACGATGGGAACTGTGGCGGGTTGCCGCCGAGGTCGTTGCCGTGGCAGCTCGCGCAGTTATTAGCATATAAACTCTTGCCGCTCGGAAACTCTTTTGGCTTCGGACTCTCAATCAGACGCAGAACCCACGCCATCTCGTTGGAGTTGACGTAGAACAGATTCGTCTCTGGGTCGAAGGCCGCGCCGCCCCACTCCCCGCCGCCGTCCAGACCCGGAAAGATAATCGTCCCTTCCAGACTCGGCGGTTCGAACTGTCCGCGACTTCGCAATTTGCGGAAGCGCTCCAACACATCCTTGTGCGCTTCGGGCGTGCGCTTCGTCAGCATCTCTTCGGTCAGTATCTGCCGGGCGAATGGCGGCGGCGTCGATGGCAACGGTTGAGTCTCGGCAAGCTTTTCGCCGTCGACTCCGAGAGATGACACACGCCGATACTCGATGGGGAGAAGCGCCTTTCCGGTTGCGCGCTCGAAGACGAAGACATGGCCGGACTTGGTGATCTGCGCCACGGCGTCAATCACCCGCCCGTCACGCTTGATGGTGATGAGGCTCGGCGCCGAAGGCAAATCTCGATCCCACACATCATGCTTAATAAACTGGAAATGCCATACACGCTTGCCCGTCGTGGCGTCGAGGCAGATCAGTGAGTTGGCGAACAAATTGTCGCCGTGCCGGTTCGCGCCGTAGAAGTCGAACGCGGCGGAGCCGGTCGGGACGAAGACGAGTCCGCGCTTCACGTCGAGCGCCATGCCGCTCCAGTTGTTGGCTCCGCCCGTGTACTGCCAGGCGTCTTTCGGCCACGTCTCATAGCCGAACTCACCCGGTTGCGGGATCGTGCGGAAAGTCCAGCGCAGCTTTCCGGTGCGCAGATCGAACGCGCGGATGAAGCCCGGCGCTGCCGGCAATCCTTCGCTGACGAGACTGCCGACGATCAGCATGTCTCTGTAAACGATTCCGGGCGTCGAGATGGTGATGGTGATGTCTTTCGGGTCGCGGCCCAGTCCGTCGCGCAAATCCACGCGCCCACGGTCGCCGAAGCTGTTCACAATGTGTCCGGTCTTCGCGTCGAGCGCGTAGAGCAGGTGTCGATGAGCAAAGTAGATTCTGCCCTTCCCTCCGTCTTCCCAATAAGTCAGCCCGCGGTTTCTTACTTTACCAAGAGACTTATTTCCTTCGTTCGGATCAAAGCTCCACCGCAACTGACCCGTCGCCGCGTCCAACGCAATTACGCGCAGCTTCGGCGAGGTGGCGAACAGCACGCCGCCCACGATCAGAGGGTTGCACTGCATCTCTGAGTCTTTGAAGGCATCACCGGTGTCATAAGTCCAGACGGCTTCAAGGTTACGCACATTCTCGCGGTTGATTTGGCGTAAGCCTGAGTAGTGGATGTTGTCCGCCCCACCGCCGAACATTCTCCACTCGCGCTGCTCGACCGGTGACGGCGGCAACGTCTGCTGCTGCTGCGCACGAGAGCCGCGCGTTGCGACCACGACCAGCAGCGCGAACCCGGTCAAGATTGTGAGCTTCAAAATTTTCGTCATCAAAAATTTCTCTCCAATGGACACTATCAAGCGAGGCGTTGGATGTCTTCCATCTCTATTCCCCTCAAACAGATTACGGTATGAGTCCGACGCGGCGCATGAGGTCTGTGAATCGTGAATCGGAGCGCAAGTGGTCGAGTGCCGGGTCAACGCCCAGATACTGCAACTGTAGATCGTGCGCGGCGTAGGCTTTTTCCAGCGACGCGAAAGCTTGCTCCCGCTCGCCCAACGCAACGTAGAGCGCCGCCAACTCAACGGGCGAGACATATTCGCTGCTTGTCTGCAATCGTTTGAGAATCGTTTCCGCTCGTTCGCGCTCTCCCGCTGCTGCGTAAACCGCACCCAGATAAATTTGATTGCTCAAACTGTCTCGATCATACTTTATCGCTTCTTGATAAGCGGCGATGGCTTCCGCGTACATTTTTTTTGCCGCATACGTATAACCGAGGTAAGCGTGCGTTATGGGGTAGATGCGATCTAGTTCAATCGTCTTTTTCAGAGACTCAATCGCCTGATCGTACTGACGCGCTAGAAAGAGTGTGAAACCAACGTCGGCATTAGCGGGGAGGGAGATCGGATCAATCTCTCTGGCGCGTTTAATTTCGGCGATGGCTTCATCATGCCGCCTCATGACGCCCAGGTAATTCGCGTACCAGCGATGTGCTTCGACATGGTTTGGATTTAACTGGAGGGCGCGCCTGTATTCCTGTTCCGCAGCCGCCCAGTCCCAGGCGTTTACTTTGAAATTTGCAAGCGCGAGGTGCGCGTCAGCGAGTGTCTCGTCTAGCGCCAACGCCTTGAGCACTGCCACCTCCGCTCTGGGCGTAAACTCTTTCGGATCGAGAACACTGTTGCCGACAAGATTGCTGTAGCTGGCGGACAGTTCGGCATAGGCAAGCGCGTAATTAGCATCGACGGCTATCGCCTGTTTGTAGTATTCAATAGCTTTATGACGGTTCTCCGTTCCGCCCTTGCTCCAGTGAAAGCGCCCCCTCAGCAGCAGTTCATAAGCATGCGGGTTTACGGTCTCGCGCTTACTGAGTTGTTGTCGCTCGCCCGCGCTCAGGCGCAGGCGCAATCGTTCGGCAATCTCTCTGGAAATCTCCGCTTGCACTTGAAGTAGGTCTGCCGCCTTGCGGTTGTATTGCTCGCCCCATACATTCGTCCGGTCGCGCGCGTCCACCAATGCAACGTTGATTAAAAGATTCTCGCCGCGCTGCGTGACTCGGCCCGTCAGAATTGCCTCGACACCCAACGCATTAGCGACCATCTCAGGTTCGGCGTCTTTGCCCTTGTACTTAAAACTCGAACTTCGAGCGATGATCTTCAACTGCGGCAACTGCGAGAGACTGTTAATCAAACTCTCGCTAATGCCGTCCGAAAGAAATTCGATGTCGGGGTTGTTGTTCACGTTCGCAAATGGCAACACTGCGATGGAACGAATTCCCACCGTCGCATCAATCTTCGTCTGATCGCTTCGATGACCGTAATTCGGGTAAACGAAGTAGGCGATGGCTGCGATTGCCGTTGCTGCGATGAGTATCGCCAACACGACAAGCGGGACACTCTTGCGCCGATTAATTTTAGTGCCGGTATGCTCTGCGCTCGGTGTCGTGTGAGGGTCATTTGCTGCGTGCGTCTGCGGTGTCGCCACGCCATGCATCGCAACGGTTGTCGCGCCGCCGTCCCTCGTCGCTTCCCTGTTTCTCTTCTCCGGCGTACCTGTGCGCTCAAGGGCACCCATCGCGGGCTGCCCGCGGTGGGAGACCCGTTCAAGTTACGCCTCGAACTCCAAACGCTGCTTCAGACTCTTCAAGTCCAGGGCCAAATCCTTGACCACCTGATACCGCTCTTCCCTATCCTTCCTGAGCGCCTTCATCACAATGCGTTCCAGTTCCACAGGCACATCCGGCACATATCTGTTTAAGATCGGCGGCTCTGTTTTGAGTATCGCTGCAATCGTGTCGCTGATTGTCTCGCCGGCAAATGGCAAACGTCCGGCGACCATCTCGTAGAGCACGACGCCAAGACTCCAGATGTCGGTGCGCGCATCCACTTGCACACCGCGCGCCTGTTCGGGCGACATGTAGCTGACCGTGCCCAGCACGATGCCCGCTTCAGTTTTGGTGAAGGCTTTAGTCAGCGCTTCCGAATCCGGCACAGGCTTCTCCTGCTCGACAAGCTTCGCCAACCCGAAGTCCAGAACTTTAGCGATTCGGTCGCGCCGCAGCATGATGTTCTCCGGCTTGATGTCACGATGCACGATGCCGGCGGCGTGTGCTGCCGTTAAGGCAGAAGCGACTTGAATACTGATGTCTAAGACTTCGCCTAACTCAATGTGCGGGCGCTCGATGTACTGACGCAGGGATTCACCGTCAATGAACTCGGTGGCGATGAAGTTCAGTCCACGCTCCGTGCCGATTTCATAAATGGTCAGGATGTTCGGATGATTCAGACTAGAAGCGGCGTAAGCTTCACGCTTGAAGCGGTTGAGCCGTTCCTTATCGGTGGAGAAGTCGGCGGGCAAAAGTTTAAGCGCGACGGAACGGTTCAGCGTCGTGTCCTGTGCGAGATAGACTTCGCCCATCCCACCCACGCCCAGCAAGGTGCGCACATCATAGCGTCCCAGATGTGTGTGAGGAAGAAGAGCCATAGTTGTAAATTGGCGGCTTCCCTAACTACTCAAACGTGACGGGTGACCAGATGATTGCGGATTGAAGAAACAAGCAGAAGCACGGTCTTCGCTTAATCTGCTGATCCGTAATCGAAGGGTTCGCATTCCGCACTTGCTTGGTACTGTCCTGTCACCGGTCACGATTCCTGTCACTTTTGATTAACTTCAATAACCATTGAACTCTATTGCATAGATAGGATAAGTCAAGAGTTCCGGCCTCCAAAAGACACCATGAAGCGCGACGGACTGAGGCTGTTTTTCTCTACTTTTGCGTTTTACCTTTTGACATGCAGCTTTTTGTTCACGTCTGCCGCGATGTGACGATGGTTCCCTCGCTCGTCACTGCTTCCGCCGGATGGCCGCTCGTCATTTCCAGCGAGACTAAAATCCGACGCGCCTCGATTCTGAGTGCCGGCAGGCGCAGGCGGAAGACACCGGCCCCGACGATGCACGCCGCGCCGCCAATGATGACGGTCGTCGGTGCGCCGAGGTTGGTCGCGATCGTTCCGGCGAGCAACGCGCCGAACGGTGCCATGCCCATGAACATCATCGAGTAGACCGCCATCACGCGCCCGCACAGAGCGTCCGGCACCATCGCCTGCACGAGCGTGTTCGACGAAGCCATCTGCACCATCATCGAGAATCCGGCGGGCACTAACAACAACGCCGACAGCCAGAACGAACGCGACATCGCGAACAGCATGATGCTCGCGCCGAAGCCCGCCGACGCGCTTGCCACCCAACGCCCTAACCCGCGCACGCCGCGCCCACGCCCGCGCATCGCCAACGTCACCGCTCCGGCGAGCGCGCCGACGCCCGATGCGCCCATCAACATCCCCAGACTGCTCGCGCCGCCGCCGAGGATTTCTCGCGCGAAGATAGGCATCAACACTGCGTAAGGCATGCCCATCAACGAGACCAGTCCGAGCAACAGCAGCAGAGCGCGCACCGGCGCGGTCGTCGCGACAAACCGAAACCCTTCGCGGATGCCTGACAGCGCCGAACCTGTGGCAGACAACTTGACGCGCGGCGCGACGTGCATCATCAACAATCCTGCGATCACCGCCGTGTAACTCGCGGCATTGGCGGCAAAGCACCAACCCTCGCCGATGGTTGCGACGAGGATGCCGGCGACGGCTGGCCCGACGATCCGCGCCGCATTGAACATCGAAGAGTTGAGCGCAATCGCGTTCATTAGATCGCTTTTACCAACCATCTCGACGATGAATGCCTGGCGCGTCGGGATGTCGAACGCGTTGACGATGCCGAGCAACGCAGCGATCAAGAAAACATGCCAGACTTGGATCCGCCCGCTCAGCGTCAACGCGGCGAGCGTCGTCGCGAGCAGCATCGAGAAGGCTTGCGTCAGAATCAGGATGCGATGTTTGGCGCGTCTGTCGGCGATTACTCCGCCGAACGCGGCAAGCAGAAAGACCGGAATCTGGCTCGCGAATCCCACCGAACCGAGCAGCACCGCCGACCCGGTTAACCGATACACGAGCCAGCTTTGCGCGACCGATTGCATCCACGTCCCGGTCAGCGAGACGAGTTGTCCGGCGAAGAAGAGTTGAAAGTTGCGATGCCGCAACGCGCGTAACGCTTCGGGTAATCGACTCGCGACTTCGCTCGTCTCACCGCCCGACCGGCTCGTCTCGTTATGTTGCACGTTCGGATTCCGTCTCGCTTGAACAGTTTTGAGTTTTCAGTTCTAAGTTTTGAGATGAATACCGAAAACTGTTTATTTTGGCCTTGTTACTTATAAACTGCCGTCACATAGTCGTCGCGCACCCGCTCTTAACGCTTTCGCTCAGATTACCATAGGAGTCATCAAATGAGATTCAAGCCGTTGATCGGCGGCGGTGGCAGCTAACGGCACTTCGGCGACCGCCGCCATGTGCGCCGCTTCGGTGATGACCGCTTGCGCGTCGACAGCTTTGCTGATCGTTTCCGCTTGTCGCCCATTTCTAACCTTGTGCCATTTGTGCTTTTTCGTGGCTCATCTACTTTCCACAACTGATTTGTTACATATGGGCGGCGTGCTTGACGAATTTTTGCCCGTTACGCTACTCTCTGTTGCCCGCTCATCATCACACCGTCGGTTGATACGGGGCCGTAGCTCAGCTGGGAGAGCGCATGACTGGCAGTCATGAGGTCAGGGGTTCGATCCCCCTCGGCTCCA